>DAMAFT010000326.1:0-5514 GCA_031995805.1 Massilia sp. | reverse complement strand
GTTGCCGATGGTGAAGTCGAGCTGGCCCAGCGGCATCTTGACGCCGCGCGGCAGGTTGCCCGGCGCGGCGCTCGCACCGACGTTGGTCAGCGTATAGCCGTCGGCCACGGACAGCGTCGCGAGCGGATTGCCGGGCGCCGCCGTCGGCACCGAGGCGAGATTGTCCTGCACGCTGTCGGGTTTGCCGTTGCCGTCGATGTCGCTCTCGACCTTGACCGTCAGGAGCTGGCTGGTACTGCCGCCCTGGCCGTCGCTGACGCCGACCTTGACCGCGTAGTCGCGCAGGACGGTCGGCGCGGTCTTGAACACGAGCGCGCCTGTCCCCGGGTCGATCGCGAACAGGGCGGCGTCGGCGCCGCCGTCGATGCGGTAGGTCAGCGCATCGTGGTCGGCGTCGGTCGCCGTCAGGGTGGTCACGGCGGCCTGGCGCTCGGCGACCCGGATCGTGGCCTGCTCCAGGCCCCCGTTCGAGGTGATGACCGGCGCGATGTTGAACGTGGCGGTGTGCACGGCGCCGGCCGCGAAGCCGCCGGCCGCCGGGTTGCCGGCCATGTCGTGGATGTCGTTGCCGCTGTCCTTCACGTCCAGGCGCAGGGTGCCGTTGCCGCTGATGTTCGACACGGTGATCGTCCAGGTATCGCCGGCGCCCGCGATGCCGCTGATCTCGCCGGACGTCGCGCCGCCTTTCGTCAGGATGAAGTCGCTCTCGTCGACCTTGACGATGGCTTCGCTCAGCTTGACCTGGAAGTCGATGCTGGTGGCGTTCGGCGCCGGCGTGCCGACGACGGTGATCGCGCTCACGAACGGGGCTGCCGCGTCGACGCTGACGTCGGTCGTGTCGATGGCGCCGGCGCTGTTGCCAGCATCGTCGACGACGGTGACGCCGACGTTGCGGGCGGCGTCGGGAAGCGTGGCCGCGACGATGGTGTAGCTGGCCGTCCAGACGCCGTTCGCCAGGGTGGCGGCCACCTTGGCGCCGCCGAACTGGCCGAAGTCCATCGTCACGCCGGCGGCATCCAGCACGGCGGCGCCGTTCCAGGTGGCGGTGACGGTATCGCCGATCTTGTAGATGCCCCCGGGGACGGCGATCGCGATGTCCTCGTCGAACACGAATGGGGCCTCGGTGTCGACAGCATGGCTGCCGGCGCCGGTCCGGGTCGTGCCGTTGCCGGCCAGGTCGGTGACGGTGATGGCGGCGTGCGCGCCGGCGGCATCCAGGCTGCCGGCGGCCAGCTGGTAGGTGGCCGTCCACTTGCCGCCGGCGTAGGCGGCGGCGACGGCGGCGGGGCCGCCGAACTGGCTGAAGTCGACCGCGACGGCGGCGACGTCGGTGTTCGCCTCGCCGCTCCAGGCGACGGTGACGGTGTCGCCGGCCTTGAACGCGCCGTTGCTGCCGCTCGCGCCCGTTACCTCGATGGCGGCGGCGCCGACCAGCGGCGCCTGCGTGTCGCCGCCGATGGTGGCGGTGTTGCTGGCCTTGCCCGCATTGCCGGCGGTGTCGTGGAAGGCGCCGGCAACGATCTTGATCTCGCCGGCGACGCCGGCCGTGTCGGCGGCCGGCGTGAAGGTGGCCTGCCACACCTTGGGATCGAGCGTGGCGTGCAGGTTGGTCAGTTGGCCGCCGTTCACGGTCACGGCACTGTCGCCGAAGCCGCCCGGCGCTTCGCTAAAGGCAAAGGTGATGGTGGCGGTGTCGCCGGCCTTGACGAGCGCCTTGTTGCTGGCGACCAGCACGGTCGGCGCCAGCGTGTCGCCGCCGATCAGGGTCGGGCTGGCGCTGGCCGCATTGCCCTGGCCGCCAGCATCGGTGAACTTGCCGGCCCCGATCGAGATCGACGCCTGCAGGTCCTGCACGTCGGCGTCGGGCGTGAAGGTGGCGGTGTACTTGAGCGGGCTGCCCGCCTGCTGCAGGTTCGTCACCTTGCCGCCGGCGACCGCCAGGTCGTCCAGGTCGAAACCGGTCGGCGCCGCGCTGAACGTCAGCGTCAGCGTGGCCGTCTCGCCGGCATGGACGGCCTGCTTGTCGCTGGCGATGGCCAGGCTCGGGTTGGCCGTCAGCGTGAAGGTGACCAGCGCCTTGCTGGACTTCTGGCCGGAATCGGCCTTGTCGGTCACGACCACGCCGACGGTGCGCGTGCCCGCGCCCACCTCGCCGGCGGCGAAAGTCAGGTGCTGCAGCAGTACCGACACGCGTTCCGGGGTGGCGCCGCTGGGGTCGAGCTTGACGTTGAGCAGCGCATTGGTGGTGTCGGCGCGGATGGTGCCGATCGTCACGCCGTCCACGCTGACCGTGCTGCCGCCAGCGATGCCGGCGCCGAGCGTGACGCGGGCGTCGGTCTTGATGCCGAGGAGGTCGCCGGTGGCGGCGCTTACGATGCCGGCCGACAGCAGGCCGTCGAAGGACAGGTCGTCGATGTCGACGATGGCGGCATTGCCGTCCCGGTCGAACGGCACCGGGCCGTCGGCGACGTTCAGTGCGCGGTCGTCGGCGGCGTCGATGCCGCTGATGACGGGACGGTCATTGACCGGAGTGACCGTGATGCCCCAGGCCACGCCGGCCGCCGAGACGGCCGAGCCGGCGCCGGCACCCGTCACGTCGAATGTCGTGCGCGTCTCGGTCGTGCCGTCCCAGGTGCTGGGCGCCAGCGACAGGCTGCCGTCGGCGGCGTGCACGGTGAGCCCGCCCGGCGTGCCGGCGTAATCGGCCACCGGAACGAAGCGCAGCAGGGCGTCGCTGCCCAGGACCAGCGCGGCGCCGGCCGAGACGGCGCCGACGGCATGCCAGTACTGGTGCCCGGCATCGGTCGAATACTCCCAGCGGCCCTCGGTCGCGGCATCGGCGGCATTGGCGGCGACGACGATGCCGGAGGCGCCGCCGTCGTCCGCGTCGGCGTCGGCATAGCCCGAGGCCGCGAGCAGGGCGGCCACGCTGTCGCCCGGATTCGTGTTCGCATCTTCCTTGATCGACGCGAGGTGCGTGCCCTGGGCCAGCGTGGGCGCGTCGGGGACGGCGGCGACGTCGACCTTGACCTGCACGGCAGCGGCCGAGACGGCATTGCCGTCGTCGCGCGCGACCACGGTGAAGGCGTCGGTGCCGGCGCCGCTGGCGTTCGCGGCCGGCGTCCAGAAGGCCTGGTGCGTCGCATCGACCACGTCGTTGCTGCCCGCCGCCCAGGCGGTGGCCGTGGCTTCGCTGGCGCCGATGCGCAGGGTGCCGCTGCTGACGGCCTTGACGACGAAGGCGGTCACGCTGCCGTCGCTGTCGGCGGCGTCGCTCGACGCCAGCAGGTCGGCGAAGGAAATGGCCTTGGCGGTGTCTTCGGTGCCGCCGCCGATGGCGTTCAAGCCGGCCAGCGTGGGCAGGGCATTGGGCGGGGTCAGGTGGTAGGACACCAGCGTGACCTTGCCGGCGAATTTGAAACCGTAGGTCTCGCCATTCTCTTCCGAGGCGAACAGGGTGGCGGTGATGCTGCCGTCGGCCGCCAGCGACGGTGCACTGCCGAAGGCGTCGACGTCGTCGATGCCGATGAGCTGGTAGGTCGTGGCCTTGTCCGGGGCGGCGCCCGAGACCACGTACACGCCCTGGCCTTTGACGTAGAGCAGATAGTCGCCGCTGGGCAGCAGCTCGACGCTGCCGACGTCGTATTCGGTATAAGCCCTGAGCGGGAAGGGGGCGGCGTTCTGGACCACGCTGCCCGCCACCCCGTCGGCGCCCAGGTACTGGACGTGCAGGGCGCTGTAGCCGTTGTTGTAGCCCGGGACGATGTCGTAGCCGAACAGGGCGAAGCCGCCGCCGGCCTTGGCGCTCACCAGCACGTTGGGCTGGTAGTAGGCGCTCGGCACCTGCGCGACCTTGTCGTTGGCGGCGTCCCAGACGAACACGTTGCTCGGGTCGCTCAGGCCGGCGCTGCGGAAGGCCACGGCGACGTTGCCGTGTTCGTCGACGGCGACGCCGGACAGGATGTCGGCCGTCGGCGCGACGCTGCCCACCTTGGGCATGGCCTGCGCGACTTCGCCGCCCTGCGCATGGCCGTCCTTGTCGTAGCGCTGGAAATGGACCTCGGTGCGGTCCTTCATCGTCCACAGCAGGACGTAGCCGCCGCCGGCGGTGGCGATGGCGCGGATCGAGGGCGTGCCCGAGGCGGCGAAGAACGGCGATTCGGTGTAGGCGACGCTGCCGTCGGCGGCGTAGCGCTGGACCGCGTAGCCATCCTTCGATCCGCTGACCACCACGAAGCCGCCGTCCGCCAGGGCGGCCAGGCTGCCCGTGTCCCAGGTCGACACGTTGTCGCCGTCGTAGTTGGCGATGCCGCCGTTGTTGCTGACGACGTTCTGCACGGCGTCGGCCAGGGCCACCGTCTGGATGCCGCCATTGGCGTCGACGATCTTGACCTGCAGGTTGGCGTAGTTGGGGACGACATAGTCGACGTCCTCGTGTTCGTCGCCCAGGAATTCATAGTGCAGCGCCATGCCGTTGGCCATCAGGACGGCGCGGTTGCCGTTGGCCAGTTCGACGCTGCCCAGCACCTGCAGCGGCGTCGTGCCGGGCAGGTCCCAGCCGTGGTCGGCGCCTTCGGTCAGCTTCACGGCGTCTTCCGGCGGCAGGACGTCGCCCAGCAGGCCGTGCCAGCCGTCCAGGCCGGCGACGCCGGACAGGCCGCGCCCGGCCGGCGGCAGCGGCATCCAGGACGGCGCCGCCATCACGTCGAGCGCCCAGGCGCCGCCCAGCGCGCTGGCGCCGACCGGACCGGAGGAGGCGCCGACCGCCACGCCGGACAGGCGCGCCAGCTGTGCGACCAGGGCCGCCCCCTCGGTGCCGGCGCCCGCATGGCAGCCGTACACGAGCAGTTGCCCATCCGCGGCCAGCGCCGCGCCGATGCGCGCGAGGGTCGCATCCTGCGGCCGCGCCGCCAGCGCGGCGCCGCTCAGGTCGCGCGCGCCGAATTCCAGCGCGCCGGCACGGCCGTGCGACACGATGTGGATGGCTTCCAGGTCGTGGCGGCCTGCGGTCCAGGCGGCGACCTGGCCCATGGCGTCCGCATCCTGCGCCAGCACGACGACCGGCATGGCCGGCGCCAGCCGCGACGCCAGCGCTTCGTGGCCGGAAATGCCGGCGTCGATGAAGGCGACCTGGCGGTCGCCGTGGACAGGATGGCGGAAGATGCGGTCGTTCATACGGTAGTTCTCTCGTTGTATTGTCGTGTGCCGCGAGGGCGAGATGCGGCGCTGCCGCGAGGGCTGGCTGGCGCGCCTCGATCAGGTAAGGACCGCCGAAACCAAGCATTACCGAACGGTAATGACTGTAGGAAATTTTGCCCTACTTCAAGTTTTTGAACAAGAGATAGGGCAAAACATTGTTGCCGGTGTGGTTTTATGTCGTCAGCCGATCCGGCCTTGTAGGCCGGATCGGCCGGATCGGCTCGTCAAGCGGTGGCAATGCTGGTCGATACGGCACCGATCAGCTGGATCATCTCGTCCGAGTCCGCAATCCCCAGCAGCACGTCGGCGCGCGTC
>DAMAFT010000325.1:0-5521 GCA_031995805.1 Massilia sp. | reverse complement strand
CGTTCACCTACAACATCGTGCAGTACTTCGGCGAGCTGGGCGAGGACGTGCGCACGGTGCGCAACGACGAGATCACGCTGAAGGAAATCGCCGCCCTGGATCCGGACCGCATCTGCATCTCGCCGGGCCCCAAGGCGCCGGTCGACGCCGGCGTCTCGGTCGACGTACTGAAGGAATTCGCCGGCAAGAAGCCGATCCTGGGCGTGTGCCTGGGCCACCAGGCGATCGGCGAAGCGTTCGGCGGCAAGATCGTGCGCGCCAAGCAGGTCATGCACGGCAAGACCTCGAAGATCGCGCACACGGGCGTGGGCGTGTTCCAGGGCCTGCCGAGCCCCTTCACCGTGATCCGCTACCACTCGCTGGCGATCGAGCGTGCCTCGCTGCCGTCCTGCCTGGAAGTGACGGCATGGACCGACGACGGCGAGATCATGGGCGTGCGCCACAAGGAATTCGACATCGAAGGAGTGCAGTTCCATCCCGAGTCGATCCTGTCGGAGCACGGGCATGCGATGCTGAAGAACTTCCTCGAGCGCTGATCCAGCGCCCGCACCCAGCCACGTCGTTCCCGCGCAGGCGGGAACCCATGCCGAGCCCTCGCAGTCCGCGGACTCCACGGCGACGCAGACGGTCCATGGATCCCCGCCTCGGCGGGGATGACGGCTCAAGTCACGACTACTTTTACGGACCCGCGCCATGATCACCCCGCAAGAAGCCCTCACCCGCTGCATCGAACACCGCGAAATCTTCCACGACGAGATGCTGCACCTGTTCCGGCAGATCATGTCGGGCGAGATGTCCCCCACCATGGTCGCGGCGCTGACCATGGGCCTGCGCGTGAAGAAGGAAACCATCGGCGAGATCACCGCCGCCGCCCAGGTCATGCGCGAGTTCTCGACCAAGGTGCCGATGGCCGACACCACCCACCTGCTCGACATCGTCGGCACCGGCGGCGACGGCGCCAACACCTTCAATATCTCGAGCGCCTCGATGTTCGTGGCCGCCGCCGCCGGCGCGCGCGTGGCCAAGCATGGCGGGCGCAGCGTCTCGTCCTCGTCCGGCAGCGCCGACGTGATCGAGGCCTTTGGCGCCCACATCGACCTGAAGCCCGAGCAGATCGCGCAGTCGATCGCCCAGACCGGCATCGGCTTCATGTTCGCGCCCAACCACCACGCGGCCATGAAGCACGTGGCGCCGGTGCGGCGCGAGCTGGGCGTGCGCAGCATCTTCAACATCCTCGGGCCGCTGACCAATCCGGCCGGCGCGCCCAACATCCTGATGGGCGTGTTCCACCCCGACCTGGTCGGCATCCAGGTGCGCGTGCTGGAGCGCCTGGGCGCCCAGCATGCGGTCGTGGTCTGGGGCCGCGACAACATGGACGAGGTGTCGCTGGGCGCCGGCACCCTGGTCGGCGAACTCAAGGACGGCAAGATCCGCGAATACGAGATCCATCCGGAAGACTTCGGCCTGCAGATGGTTGCCAGCCGCAACCTGAAGGTCGCCGATGCCGCCGAATCGAAGGCGCGCATGCTGGAAGCGCTGCGCGGCGAACCGGGACCGGCGCACGACATCGTCGCGCTGAACGCGGGCACCGCGCTGTACGCGGCCGGCGTGGCGCCGACCATCGCCGACGGCCTGGACCGGGCGCGCGCCGCGATCGCTTCCGGTGCGGCGCTGGCCAAGCTGGACCAGTTCGTCGCCGTCACGCGCCAGCTGGGCGCGGCCAACTGACATGCTGGCCCAAGCCATCGGCATCCACGACCTGCCCCTGTTCGTCGTCTCCGGGCTGCTGCTGAACATCATGCCGGGGCCGGATTCGCTGTTGATCATGACGCGCAGCGCCACCCAGGACTGGCGCGCCGGCAGCGCGGCGGCGCTGGGCATCGGCGCCGGCACCTTCGTGCACATCCTGGCGGCGGCGCTCGGCCTGTCGGCGCTGCTGGCCACGTCGGCGGCGGCGTTCACGGTCGTGAAGCTGGCCGGCGCGGCCTACATCCTGTACATGGCGTTCGGCCTGTTGCGCAGCAAGCGGCGCGGCAGCGGCGGCAAGGCCGCCGCGCCGGCCACGGCGCCGCTGCCGTACCGGAAGATCTTCGCCCAGGGCTTCCTGACCAACGTCCTGAACCCGAAGGTGGCGCTGTTCTTCCTCGCCTTCGTGCCGCAATTCATCGATGCCGGCGCGCCGAACAAGGCGCTGGCGTTCGTCGTCCTCGGCTGCATCTTCAATCTCAACGGCATGCTGTGGTGCCACGGCCTGGCCGTGTTCACCGCGCAGGCCAGCAGCCGCATCAAGCTCAACCCGTCCGTCGTGCCGTGGCTGCACCGCGCCACCGGCGGCCTGTTCGTCTGGCTCGGCGTCAAGCTGGCGCTGTCGAAGCAATCCTAGGGGTCCACCATGTCCGATATCCTGAACAAGATCCTCGCGGTCAAGGCCGACGAAGTCGCCGCCGCCCGCAAGCAGCGCGACCTGGCCAGCCTGCGCCGCGACGTCGAAACCGATGGCGCGCTGCGCGCCGGCATCCGCGGCTTCGAAGCCGGCCTGCGCCGCAGCATCGCGGCCGGCCGCGCCGGCGTCATCGCCGAGGTGAAGAAGGCCTCGCCCTCGAAGGGCGTGCTGCGCGCGGACTTCCGTCCGGGCGACATCGCGCAAAGCTACGAACGAGGGGGCGCGTCCTGCCTGTCGGTGCTGACCGACGTGCAGTTCTTCCAGGGTGCGACCGGCTACCTGAAGGAAGCGCGCGCCGCCTGCGCCCTGCCGGTGATCCGCAAGGACTTCATCGTCGACCCGTACCAGGTGTACGAGGCGCGCGCGATGGGCGCCGACGCGATCCTCCTGATCGTGTCCGCGCTGGATCACGGCCTGATGGCGGACCTGGAAGCGTGCGCGATGGAACTCGGCATGGACGTGCTGGTCGAAGTCCATGACGGCGACGAGTTGACGGCGGCACTGCGTCTCAAGACGCAACTGCTGGGCATCAACAACCGCAACCTGCGCACCTTCGAGGTCACCCTCGATACCACCTTCGGCCTGCTGCCGCGCATCCCGGCCGAACGCCTGGTGGTCACCGAGTCCGGCATCCTCGGCCCGCAGGACGTCAAGCGCATGCGCGACGCCGACGTGCATGCCTTCCTGGTGGGCGAAGCCTTCATGCGCGCGCCCGATCCCGGCACCGAACTGCGACGACTATTCGACTGACATGGACAAGACTATCCGCCTGGGCCTGGTTTTCATCACACTGATTGCTGGCTTGGGCGGATGCGCGAGCACCGGGCCCATCGGCCTGATGGCGGCCTCCCCGCCCGATCCCGCCGCTTCTCCGCTCGATTCCGTCCCCGCCCACGCCGCCCCGCCGGCGCCGCCGCCCAGCCCCGGCATCCCGCCGCCCGCGGGCCTGGACGACTACAAGACCCTGGTTGCCCGCCACGTCCTCCGGCACAACGCCGGTCTCGCCTTCGCCGGCACGCTGCCGCCGCTGATGCCCGCCATCGTCGTGCTGCGCATCACGGTCGATGGCGCCGGCGGCCTGGCCGCCATGGAAGTCCAGCGCGCCCGCGACCAGGCGGCGGCGCAGGTGGCCATCGATTCGATGCGGCGCAGCGTTCCCCTGCCGCCGCCGCAGCGGCTGGCGCAGGCGGACGGCAGGCTGACGTTCTCCGAAACCTTCCTGTTCGGCGAGCGCTACCGCTACCAGTTGCGCAGCCTGGCGCCGGTGCAGGCATCGGAATGAGGCGTCGCTACGTTTGCCGCTATGCCTGCTGTTGCGTCCGCCGCTGCGTCATATAGCGCCCCGGCGGCGCACCGAGCACGCGCCGGAACATCGTCACGAAACTGCCGGCGCTCTCGTAGCCCAGGCGGTCGGCAACCTGCTGGATCGACATCCCCTCGGCGAGCAGTTGCAGCGCGAGCATGATCCTGAGCTGCTGGCGCCAGCGGCCGAAACTCATGCCCGTGTGGCGGCCGATGAGGCGCGCCAGCGTGCGCTCGCTCAGGCCGGCGCGCGCCGCCCATTCCTCCATCGTCACGCGGTCGCCGGGCTCGGCCACGATCATGTCCACGAGCTTGCGCAGGCGCGCGTCGGACGGCATCGGCAAGTGCAGGTTTCCCGGCGCGGCGATCGCCATCTCGTCCAGCAGCAAGGCCACGAGGCGCATCGGCATGCCCTCTTCCGGATACAGGACCGGCAGGTATGCGGAGCGGACCAGCAGTTCGCGCAGCAGCGGCGTCGTGGACAGGGTGCAGCAGGTTGCCGGTAAATCCCCGCACACCGCCGGATCGATGAAGGCGTTGTAGCCCTCGATGCTGCCGGAGAACTTCACGCTGTGCAGGACGCCGCTCGGGATCCAGATGGCGCTTTGCGGTGGCACGATCCACAAGCCGCCTTCCAGTTCGCAACTGAGGACGCCGCGCAGCGTCAGCATGAACTGGCTTTTCTCGTGCCGGTGGAACTCCAGTTCCACCTTGCCCAGTCGATCCGACATGATGCCATAGGTGACGACCGGCCGCGGCACCGCGTCCGGATGCACCCAGTCAGCGGGAAGACGCAGATCGTTCAGCAGGGGCATATGGGAACCGTTTGGCAGGATTTCCGAATATTCTGTCAATCTTGCCCAATGCGGTCAAATGCCGGGCCATTTACCATGCATGCCAGCGGCGCACACTTCGTCAAGCGCCGGCCCCCGCCGATCCAACAAGGAGAAATGCATGCATTCACTGGACAACGAACCCGTCGCCGCGACGCCGCGACGGGGCCATGCCGAGGCGGCGGGTCCGACCGGATGGTTCCAGCAGAGGCTGACCGACCTGTTCATGAAACGGGCGGTCGTCGTCGATCGCGAACGGGTGGCCGAACGCTTCTACCTGGTCACACTCGAGAGCCCGCGATTCCGCGAGGGCGGCTGGACGCCCGGCCAGAAGATCCAGGTGCGCGTGGGCACGGGACTCGCCACGCGCACCTACACGCCGCTCGACTGGGACCGGGACAACGGCCGCCTGCGCATCCTCGCGTTTGCCCACGGCGCAGGGCCGGGCAGCGACTGGGCCAGCCGCGGCGGCCACGGCGACACCTGCCACGTGTTCGGGCCACGCACGTCGACCGACCTGCGCGGGCGCGACGCCGGACTCGTGGTCGTGCTCGGCGACGAGACGTCGATCGGCCTCGTCCACGCACTGGCCGGCCAGGCGCGCGGCGCCGTGCGCGGCCTGCTGGAAGCGGATGCCAGCCTGCCTGTCCGGCAGGTTCTCGCACGGCTGGCGCTGGACGGCGTCGATGCGTTCGAAAAGCGTTCCGGCGATGCGCACGTCGCGGACATCGAAGCCCGCCTGCCCGGCCTTGCCGGCGACGGCGCGCACTTCGTGCTGACGGGACGGTCGTCGTTCATCCAGCAGGTGCGGCGCACGCTCAAGGTACTGGGCGTGCCGTCCGGCCGCCAGACGGCCAAGGCCTATTGGGCGCCGGGCAAGACCGGACTGGACTAGCTGTGATGTTTCAATAGGTTGTTCATTCGGACTGGAATTGAGAAACTG
>DAMAFT010000324.1:0-5544 GCA_031995805.1 Massilia sp. | reverse complement strand
GGGTCGTGGCCGATGCCGGTGCGCGCGCGGATCCAGCCCTTTTCGGAGACGATGACGGTCACCGGCTCGTCGACGATCTTCTGCTCGGCCACGGCCTTCGCCGCTTCCTCGATCAGCGTGCGGCGCGCGTCGCCGTACTGCTTGGCGTCCGCCTCGATCTCGCGCACGATCAGGCGCTTCATCGAATTCGGGTTGTTCAGGATGTCCTCGAGCTTTTCCTTTTCGCCGCGCAGCTCGGCCAGTTCCTGCTGGATCTTGATCGCTTCCAGGCGCGCCAACTGGCGCAGGCGGATTTCCAGGATGTCCTCGGCCTGGCGCTCGGACAGGCGGAAGCGCTCGATCAGCGCGGCCTTCGGCTCGTCCGAGTTGCGGATGATGGCGATGACCTCGTCGATGTTCAGCAGGACGGTCTCGCGGCCTTCCAGGATGTGGATGCGGTCGTTGACCTTGCCCAGCCTGAACTCGGTCCGGCGCCGCACGGTGACGAAGCGGTACTCGATCCATTCCTGCAGGATCTCGGTCAGGCCCTTCTGGCGCGGACGGCCGTCGCCGCCGATCATCACCAGGTTGATCGGGCTCGAGGTTTCCAGCGAGGTGTGCGCCAGCAGCAGCAGCATGAACTCGTTCTGGTCCTGGTTCTTCGACTTCGGCTCGAACACCAGGCGCACCGGCGCCTCGCGGCCGGATTCGTCGCGCATGGTGTCGAGCGCCAGCAGGAAGGTCTGCTTCAGCGACAGCTGCTCGGGCAGCAGGGCCTTCTTGCCGGCCTTGATCTTCGGGTTGGTGATTTCCTCGATCTCTTCCTGCACGCGCTGGCTCGACGTGCCCGGCGGCAGTTCGGTGACGACCAGTTGCCACTGGCCACGCGCCAGTTCCTCGATGGTCCAGCGCGCGCGCACCTTGAGCGAGCCGCGGCCGGTCTCGTAGATGTCGGCGATGTTCGAGGCCGGCGTGATGATCTGGGCGCCGCCCGGATAGTCCGGGCCGGTGACCAGCGTCATCAGCTCGGCGTGCGTGATCTTCGGGTTGCGGATCATGGCGACGGCGGCGGCCGCCACTTCGCGCAGGTTGTGCGACGGGATCTCGGTGGCCATGCCGACCGCGATGCCGGAGGCGCCGTTCAGCAGCAGCATCGGCAGGCGCGCCGGCAGCGTGCGCGGTTCCTCGCTGGAGCCGTCGTAGTTCGGCTGGAAGTCGACGGTGCCCATGTCGATCTCGTCGAGCAGCAGGCGCGACACCGGCGTCAGGCGCGCCTCGGTATAGCGCATCGCCGCGGCGCCGTCGCCGTCGCGCGAGCCGAAGTTGCCCTGGCCGTCGATCAGCGGGTAGCGCAGCGAAAAGTCCTGCGCCATGCGCACCAGCGCGTCGTACACCGACTGGTCGCCGTGCGGGTGCAGTTTACCCAGCACGTCGCCGACCACGGCAGCCGACTTGCGCGGCTTGGCGGTCGGGCCCAGGCCCAGTTCGTTCATCGCGTACAGGATGCGGCGCTGGACCGGCTTCTGGCCGTCCGACACGTCCGGCAGCGCGCGGCCCTTGACCACCGAGACGGCGTAGTCGAGGTAGGCGCGCTCGGCGAAGGTGGACAGGGTGAGCGTCTCGACGTCCGAGGGCTCGTGTTGTTGCTCAAAAAGGCTTGCTTGATTCGTCATGATGTCTGTTCGGTTGCTCGCGAGTAGCGCGGATTAGATATCCGCCTCGGTCTCGTTCCCGTGTTCCTCGATCCACGCGCGGCGCGCCGCGGCTTCGCCTTTGCCCATCAGCATATTGAAGCGCGATGCCGACTCGGCCACGTCGTACTGGCCGAACGCCACCGGCAGCAGGCGGCGCGTGTCCGGGTTCATGGTGGTTTCCCACAGCTGCTCGGCGTTCATCTCGCCCAGGCCCTTGAAGCGCGAGATGCTCCACACGCCTTCCTTCAGGCCCTCTTTCTTGAGCTTGTCCTCGATCGCCAGCAGCTCGCCGTCGTCCAGCGCGTACAGCTTCTGGATCGGCTTCTTGCCGCGCGCCGGCACGTCGACGCGGTACAGGGGCGGACGCGCGATGCAGATGTTCCCGTTGTGGAACAGGGCAGGGAAGTGCTTGAAGAACAGCGTCAGCAGCAGCACCTGGATGTGAGAACCGTCAACGTCCGCATCCGACAGGATGCAGATCTTCCCATAGCGCAGGCTGGAGAGGTCGGGCGAATCGTTCGGTCCATGCGGATCGACGCCGATCGCCACCGAGATATCGTGGATCTCGTTGTTGGCGAACAGGCGGTCGCGGTCGGTTTCCCACGAGTTGAGCACCTTGCCGCGCAGCGGCAGGATGGCCTGGAATTCCTTGTCGCGGCCCATCTTGGCCGAGCCGCCGGCCGAGTCGCCCTCGACCAGGAACAGCTCGTTGCGCGTGATGTCGGTCGATTCGCAATCGGTCAGCTTGCCCGGCAACACCGCCACGCCGGACGATTTCTTCTTCTCGACTTTTTGCAGCGAACGCAGGCGCGACTGGGCCTGCTTGATGACGAGTTCGGCCAGCTTCTTGCCGTATTCGACGTGCTGGTTCAGCCACAGCTCGAGCGGCGGCTTCGTAAACGTCGACACCAGCTTGAGCGCGTCGCGCGAATTCAGGCGTTCCTTGGTCTGGCCCTGGAATTGCGGGTCCAGCACCTTGGCCGACAGCACGAACGAGACGCGCGCGAACACGTCTTCGGGCAGCAGCTTGACGCCCTTTGGCAGCAGGCCGTGCAGCTCGACGAAGTTCTTCACCGCGCCGAACAGGCCGTCGCGCAGGCCGGCTTCGTGGGTGCCGCCGCTCACGGTCGGGATCAGGTTGACGTAGGACTCGCGCACCACGCCGCCTTCTTCGGTCCAGGCCACGACCCAGTCGGCGCCTTCGCCTTCGGCAAAGCTGTCGTCGCCCGCGGCGGCAAACTGCGCGCCTTCGAACAGCGGGATCAGGGTCTCGCCGTTCGAGCTCTGGGCCAGCGCCTCGTTCAGGTAGCCGCGCAGGCCTTCGTCGTAGCGCCAGGTCTGGACGTCGCCGGTCTTGGCGTTGGTGAGCGTGACCGTCACGCCCGGCAGCAGCACCGCCTTCGAGCGCAGCAGGCGCTGCAGGTCGCCCAGCGGGATGTTCGGGGAATCGAAATACTTGCCGTCCGGCCAGGCGGTGACGCGGGTGCCGTTCTTCTTGCCGCCACGCTCGGCAGGGCTGGACGTGAGCGGCTCGATCACTTCGCCGTCGGCGAACACCAGCTTGTGCTGGCCGTTGCCCTGGTCGTCCTTGCGCCACACCTCGATCTCGAGGCGCTTCGACAGCGCATTGGTGACCGAGACGCCGACCCCGTGCAGGCCGCCCGAGAAGGCGTAGGCGCCGCCCGAACCCTTGTCGAACTTGCCGCCGGCGTGCAGGCGGGTGAACACGATCTCGACCGTGGACACGCCTTCTTCCGGGTGGATGCCGACCGGGATGCCGCGGCCGTCGTCCTCGACCGTGATCGAGCCGTCGGGATGCATCGTCACCGCGATGTTCTTGCAGTGGCCGCCCAACGCTTCGTCCGAGGCGTTGTCGATCACTTCCTGGATGATGTGCAGCGGGTTTTCCGTGCGGGTGTACATGCCCGGACGCTGCTTGACGGGCTCCAGTCCCTTCAGGACGCGGATGGATGATTCGCTGTAGTCGGGTGCGGTTTTCTTGGTGGCCATGCTGTTTATATAGGTAATTCGAATGCGAATGCCTGCGCATTCTATCTTGTCGCGCGGAAAATAAGGGACCGCATGCGCGCGGGCCGGGGCACGATCTTGAACAATCAACTGTATGGAAATACAGTATTTTTGCCTGACCGGCGCAAGTTTGCAAGCGATATGAGGGTGACCACCCCAGGTCGCAAGCCGGGCGTGCTGCAGAGCAGCGACAGGGCAACGTGCCAAAACGACATTTTTTACAAATCCGAATCGTGCGCGGCCGTGGCGAGGATATATTGGAATCATGGTAGAGGACAATGACAAGCGCGATACCGCCGGCCCGCCGCTGGACGGCCCGGCGGGTTCCCCGCGGGTGCCGGACCGGCGCGCCAATGGCGGCACGTCGCGCTACCTGCGCACCGGCGACACGCCCCTGAACCTGGCCGGACGCGTGCTGCGCTCGCGCTGGCGCGCGCTGTCCGAGCGCTTCAGCCGCGACTTCATGCGGCGCACGCTGCGCATCGGCGTCTCGGCGCGCATCTTCCATCCGGAATCCGGCTCCACCGGCCTGCGCAGCAAGAACCTGCAGTACCTGGAAGAGTCGATCGCGCAATGGGTCATGTCGCGCGACGTCCTGGTGTTCATGGTGCCCACGGTGAATACCAACGGCCTGCTCCATCCCAGCAACATCACGATGCGCCACTACGCGCGCCACCTGGACGGCCTGGTGCTGCAGGGCGGCGCCGACGTCTCGCCGATGACCTATTCGGAAAGCCCGACCCGGCCCGAATGGAACGGCGACCGCGCGCGCGACGTCTACGAGCTGGAACTGCTGCACGAGTTCGTCGACGCCGGCAAGCCGGTGCTGGGCATCTGCCGCGGCTGCCAGTTGATCAACGTGGCCTTCGGCGGCAGCCTGTACCAGGACGTGGCGACCAACCTGCCGGGCTCGCAGCCGCACGTGCACGACATCTACGATGCGCACCGCCACGACATCGTGTTCCCGCCCGGCTCGTCGTTGGGCAAGATGTTTCCCAATGTGTCGCGCGCCGTCGTCAATTCGATCCACCACCAGGCGGTCAAGGAGCTCGGCCGCGACATCCACGTCGAAGCGATGTCGGAACCCGACGGCGTCGTCGAGGCGATCCGCTACCAGCGCGCGCCCTTCGTGATGGGGCTGCAGTGGCACCCGGAATTCCACCGCGCCACCGGCGGCGACCTGCTCGACTGCACGCCGGTGCTCGACGAATTTTTACGCGCGGCGCGCGAGACCCGGCTGTAGCGTGTCCGGCCGGCGTCGCAACGCACGGCTGAATTCCGCTTGCCTTCATCCCCGACTCGTCACATAATCTAAATGAGAATCATTCTCAGATTAGATGCATACGCGATGCCAACGCGGCCCCGATTGGAGACGGTCCCATGGACGACGATTTTCTGGATGAACTGCGCCTGCCGGCCACGCCCGGCTCCCGGCACGCGCTGATGGTGGCGTCGCTGCTGCACCTGATGTCCCACTACACCGTCAACAGCGCGGCCGGCCCCGCCCAGGGCGGCAGCGCCCCCTGCGTCAAGCTGGCCTCCGTCATCGAGCGCCACCTGAACGCGCTGGCGCGCCTGCCGGACGCCGATCCGGTGCTGCGCGCCACCTGCGAGCAACTGAGCGCCAAGTGGGCGGCCCTGGTCGACAGCGGCATGCCGGCGCCCGTGCCGCGGCGCCCGCTGCTGGCGCGGATCCTGCGGCCGGTGCCGCGCAAGGCGGAGCCGGCGGCGGCTTCCGCGTTCGCCGGCTGACGGCTTGCCGTCCGGCGCCCGGCCCTGGCCCTGGCCCTAGCTGTGATGTTTCAATAGGTTGTTCATTCGGACTGGAATTGAGAAACTGGAA
>DAMAFT010000323.1:0-5547 GCA_031995805.1 Massilia sp. | reverse complement strand
GAGGAGGAGGCGGTACGTCGGCCGCGGCCGGGGCATTGCTGCCGGAATCGCTCGTGGCTTTCCGTTTGCCCGACAGGTCGAACTCGCCCACTTTCCATTGCGGCGCGCGGATGGAATTCGTCTGCGCATTGCCGGGCTGGGCGTTCGGTTTCATGTAATAGTGGCTGCCACCCGAGGTGACTTCGACTTCGGTGACCTGGCCGCCGTCGCGGGTTTCCTTGATCTCGGTGCCGCGCTTGGGCGGGATGACGGTTGCCGGCACGTCGCTGCCCGGCTCGATGCGCTCCAGCTTGGGCGGCGCCTCGTTCGGCGGCGCCTGGCGCGTCTGCTGTGCCGTGGCCACGCCGGCTTGCGCGGCAAGGAACAATGCGAGGAGGGAGAGGCGGGAAATCGGTCGCAGCATGATGGTCACCTTTGTCGTTTAGTCCATTGTAACAAACGGCGGCCCGCCCTGTGAAAAGTGTCCAGGCGTCCCCATCTTCCAGGCATGGCCGACGCCGGGCCCCGCCGTTCCGGATTCATCCCCGCCGCGCTTTCCGCCTTCCCGATTCTGCGATAATGGCGCACGATTTTGCCGCGCCACCCGGCTTGTTTTGCCGCCAGGCGCCCCAACCAGGATTTCCCGCCCATTCATGGACAATACCCTTCTTCTCGTCGACGGTTCCAGCTACCTCTATCGCGCCTTCCATGCGCTGCCCGACCTGCGCAGCCCGGACGGCTACCCGACCGGGGCGATGCACGGCATGGTCAACATGCTGCGGCGCCTGCGCGCCGATTTCCCGGCCGCCTACATCGCCTGCGTGTTCGATGCCAAGGGCAAGACCTTCCGCGACGATATGTATCCTGAATACAAGGCCACGCGTGCCTCGATGCCGGAAGACCTGGGCAAGCAGATCGAACCGATCCACGAGGTGGTGCGCCACCTCGGCTGGCCGATCCTGATGGTCGAGGGTGTCGAGGCCGACGACGTGATCGGCACGCTGGCCGTGCAGGCCACCGCGCGCGGCATGAATACCGTCGTCTCGACCGGCGACAAGGACCTGGCCCAGCTCGTCAACGACAAGGTCATGCTGATCAATACGATGAGCAACGAAAAGCTCGACGAGGCCGGCGTGCTGGCCAAGTTCGGCGTGGCGCCCAACCGCATCATCGATTACCTGACGCTGATCGGCGATACCGTCGACAACATCCCGGGCGTGTCCAAGTGCGGGCCGAAGACGGCCGTCAAGTGGCTCACGCTGCACGGCTCGCTGGACGGCGTGATGCAGAACGCCGCCTCGATCGGCGGCGCGGTCGGCGCCAACCTGCAGGCGGCGCTGGAATGGCTGCCCAAGGGCCGCGAGCTGATCACCGTCAAGACCGACTGCGACCTGGCGGCCCACGTCGTGTCCTTCGAGGAAACCCTGATCGGCCGCCCGGAAGACCAGGAGGCGCTGCGCGACTTCTTCCAGCGCTACGGCTTCAAGACCATGCTCAAGGACCTGGGGCCGGGCAATGCCGGCAAGTACGGCACGCCCGGCGCACCCGCCGCATCGTCCGCCGCGCTGAATTCGCCGGAAGGCGCGGGCGGCACGCAGGAAGGCATGCCGATCATCAAGGGCGAGTACGAGACCGTCACCACGGTCGAGCAGCTGGACAAATGGCTGGCGCTGGTCGACGCGGCGGGCCTGACCTCGGTCGATACCGAGACGACCTCGCTCGACCCGATGACGGCCGAGATGGTCGGCATCTCGCTGTCGGTGGAGGCGGGCAAGGGCGCCTACATCCCGCTGGCGCACCGCTATGCCGGCGTGCCCGAGCAGCTCGACCGCGAGATGGTCATCGAACGCATGCGCGCCTGGCTGGAAGACCCGGCCAAGCCCAAGCTGGGCCAGAACCTGAAGTACGACACCCACATCTTCGAGAACCACGGCATCAAATTGCGCGGCATCGTGCACGACACGCTGCTGCAATCCTACGTGTTCGAGTCGCACAAGCCGCACGACATGGACACGATGGCGCTGCGCCACCTCGGCTACACCACGATTCCGTTCGTGGACGTGTGCGGCAAGGGCGTCAACCAGATCTGCTTCGACCAGGTGGAGCTGGGGCGCGCCACCGAATACGCGGCCGAGGATTCCGACATCACCCTGCGCCTGCACCAGAAGATGATCGGCTACGTCGAGGGCGACGCCGGCCTGGACTACATCTACCGCAAGGTCGAGCTGCCGACCTCGATCGTGCTGCAGAAGATCGAGCGCAACGGCGTGCTGGTCGACGCCGAACTGCTGGGCGTGCAGTCGAACGAGCTGGCCAAGCGCATCATGGAACTGGAGCAGCAGGCCTACGAGATGGCGGGCGGCCCGTTCAACCTGGGGTCGCCGAAGCAGATCGGCGAGATCTTCTTCGGCAAGCTGCAACTGCCCGTCATCAAGAAGACGGCCACCGGCGCGCCGTCGACCGACGAAGAGGTGCTGCAGAAGCTGGCCGAGGACTACCCGCTGCCGAAGATCCTGCTCGAGCACCGCGGCCTGTCCAAGCTGAAGTCGACCTATACCGACAAGCTGCCGCGCATGGTCAACCCGAAGACCGGGCGCGTGCACACCAACTACGCGCAGGCCGTGGCGATCACGGGGCGCCTGGCCTCGAGCGATCCGAACCTGCAGAACATCCCGGTGCGCACGGCCGAGGGACGGCGCATCCGCGAAGCCTTCGTCGCGGCGCCCGGCAACGTGATCGTGTCGGCCGACTATTCGCAGATCGAACTGCGCATCATGGCGCACATCTCGGGCGACGAGGCGATGCTGCGCGCCTTCGCGGCCGGCGAGGACATCCACCGCGCCACCGCCGCCGAGATCTTCGGCGTGGCGCCGGAAGAGGTGCAGGGCGAGCAGCGCCGCTATGCGAAGGTGATCAACTTCGGCCTGATCTACGGCATGAGCGCCTTCGGCCTGGCGCAGAACCTGGGCATCGAGCGCGGCGCCGCCGGCAGCTACATCGAGCGCTACTTCGCCCGCTTCGCCGGCGTCAAGCGCTACATGGACGAGACGCGCCTGCTGGCCAAGGAGCGCGGCTACGTCGAGACGGTGTTCGGGCGCCGCCTGTGGCTCCCCGAGATCAACTCGCCGAACGGCCCGCGCCGCGCCGGCGCCGAACGCGCGGCGATCAACGCCCCGATGCAGGGCACGGCGGCAGACCTGATCAAGCTGGCCATGATCGCGGTGCAGGACTGGATCGAGGCCGCCGGCCTCGGCACCCGCATGGTGATGCAGGTGCACGACGAACTGGTGCTCGAAGTGCCGGAAGCCGAGCTGGAACTGGTCAAGCAGAAGCTGCCGGAACTGATGGCCGGCGTGGCCACGCTGAAGGTGCCGCTGGTGGCCGAGACCGGTGTCGGGCGCAACTGGGAAGAGGCGCACTGATTAGGGGTCAGAGCCCGGTGTTGATTTTCGAGGGCTCTGACCCCGGTGTTTGCCGGAACCGTAGGGTGCGCACCCCGTGCGCACCGAACGTTTGCCTGTGTAGGAATCACCCTCTCCTACGGCGAGCCAGCGCGCCGACCACCCCCAACCCGCCCATCAGCATCGCCGCCGATGCCGGCTCCGGCACCGGCGCCGCATGCGATTCCGCCACCGCATAGGCATCGAGCGCCAGGTAGCCGCTGGCCCATTCCCCCTGCGACGCCGCCGTCACCGACAGCGTGCCCTGGTAGGTGCCGTCCTCGAGCCGGAAGGTCTGCATGAAGCGCTCGCCGTCGTTGTAGCCGGGCAGCGAGCCGTACAGCTCGGCCAGCGCCGTCGGCCACGACACGCCCGGCGCTTCCGCCGCCGCCCAGATGGCCGTGTCGGCATAAAAGTTCACCTGCGTGTTCGGCGCCAGCGTGAAGCGGAAGCTGCGGTTGGCGCTGACGTAGCCGTAGCCGCTGTACAGCGTCAGCATGGCGCTGGCCGTATCCGCGCGCGTGTCGGCGTGCAGGCTGGCGTAGCCGTTGTCGAAGCCGGTCGCGCCGTAGGCGTCGATGCGCACGCCGTCGATCTCGTTGCCTTCCTGGTCGTACACGCTCGCATAGGATTGCGTCGCATAGGCGTTCACGCCGATCCAGGGATCGATGCCGTCGTCCGGCGCCAGGTCGACCAGTTCCCAGCGCAACTGGCCGACGGTGACTTCGGCCGCCTGCTGGGCCAGCGCCGGCGCCGCGGCGCCGGCGGACAACGCGGCCGACAGCAGGGCCGCCTTCAGGATTCGCTGCATGCTCATCGTTCCTCCAGGTAGTGGTTGAGTCAGGCACTCTAGGAGATGGGCGGAACCGGGCCTTATGCGCCGTCAATACTCTCCCCGCATGCGGCGGCCGTCCAAGCGGGCATCAAGGTTTCGCTGCTAAGATGGCAAGTCTTATCAAAGACCGGAGGATGCTGGATGAAAGATCTCGTACAGGACGGCGACAGCCTGGTGGCCGATTCCCCGTTCGCGGAGGGCGTCGCGCGCCGCGATTTCCTGAAGGTGGCGCTGGGGAGCGGCTTCGCCGCCGCCACGCTGCCGGTCGCGGCGCAGTCCGTGATCAAGACCGATACCGACGGCCTCGATGCCGGCACCGTCACGCTCGACGTCGGCGGCCAGGCCGTGCCCGTGTACCGCGCCCAGCCGGCCGGCAAGTCGAACCTGCCGGTGGTGCTGGTGGTGTCCGAGATCTTCGGCGTGCACGAGCACATCGCCGACGTCGCGCGCCGCTTCGCCAAGCTGGGCTACCTGGCGCTGGCGCCGCACCTGTTCGTGCGCCAGGGCGATCCGTCCAGGGTGCCGGTCATCGCCGACCTCATGAAGACGATCATCTCGCAGACGCCGGACGCCCAGGTGTTGAAAGACCTCGACGCCTGCGTCGCCTGGGCCGCGCAACACGGCGGCAATGTCGACAAACTGGGCATCACGGGTTTCTGCTGGGGGGGGCGCATCACCTGGCTGTACGCCGTGCACAACCCGAAGGTCAAGGCCGGCGTGGCCTGGTACGGCCGCCTGGCCGGCGACGTCACGCCGAACACGCCGCAGCACCCGGTCGACATCGCGCCAGCGCTGGCCGTGCCGGTGCTGGGCCTGTACGCCGCCAGGGACACCGGCATCCCGCTCGATACCGTCGAGACGATGAAGGCCGGGCTGGCCAAGGGCAGCAGCGGTTCCGAGTTCGTGGTCTACCCGGACGCCGGCCACGCCTTCCATGCCGACTACCGCCCCAGCTACAACGAGAAGGATGCGAAGGACGGCTGGGCGCGCGCGCTGGACTGGTTCAGGCGCCACGGCGTGGCTTGACCTCCGGACGGGGCTGATGCAGCCGAGTTGCACGGGGCCAGGCCGGTAGGAGTACAATGCCGGTTGCGCCGCCGTGTCCGCCGCCGGCGCTTGCCCGCGCTTCGCCAATAACAAGAGGCTTCAAAATCGACCCCGTTCTCATTTCCATCCTGCTGGCCACCGGGCTGGCGGGCATGGTGAGCATCACCGCCGCCGCCATTTTCTCGTTCACGCTGCTGTCGAAAGTCGTCGAGCGCATGGTCAGCCTGTCGGTCGGCATCATGCTGG
>DAMAFT010000322.1:0-5554 GCA_031995805.1 Massilia sp. | reverse complement strand
AAGGTCGCCGAACTGCAGGACTTCGTGCGCCGCTTCTCGGCCAACAAGTCGAAGGCGCGCCAGGCGACCTCGCGCGCCAAGATGATCGACAAGATCAAGATCGAGGAATTCAAGCCGTCCTCGCGCGCCTATCCGTTCGTCCGCTTCGAGGGCGAGAAGAAGCTGCACCGCCTGGCGGTGGAGACCGAGGGCCTGTCGAAGACCTACGACCGTACGCTGTTCAAGGATTTCTCGATCATGATCGAGGCGGGCGAGCGCGTCGCCATCATCGGCGCCAACGGCGCCGGCAAGACCACGCTGCTGCGCTCGATCGGCAGCGGCCCGATCTCGGGCCTGGACGCCGACACCGGCCGCGTGAAGTGGGCCGAGAACGCCAATCCGGGCTACATGCCGCAGGATCCGACCGAGGAATTCGCCACCGACGCGAACCTCACCGACTGGATGGGCCAGTGGACCAAGGAAGGCGACGACGACCAGGCCGTGCGTTCGATCCTGGGCCGCCTGCTGTTCGGCGGCGACGAGGTCAAGAAGTCGGTGCGGGTGCTGTCCGGCGGCGAAAAGGGCCGCATGATGTACGGCAAGCTGATGCTGGGCCGCCACAACGTCCTGCTGCTCGACGAGCCGACCAACCACATGGACATGGAATCGATCGAGTCGCTGAACGTTGCGCTGGACAAGTACGCCGGCACGCTGATCTTCGTGTCGCACGATCGCGAGTTCGTGTCCTCGCTGGCCACGCGCATCCTCGAGGTCAAGGAAGACCGCGTGCTCGACTTCCAGGGCAACTACGAGGATTACCTGAAAAGCCAGGGCCTGCAGTAATATTTCCGTGACGCGTCACGGTTGAAAGAGTGGTGCGCACCCCGTACGCACCACGGCACCGTCGCAACGCGTCCACATCATTCATCACGGGAACGAGACGCCCATCATGAACACCATCGCCCCCATCAAGACTTTCGAATACGACCGACCGGTCGGCGGCGTCTGCTCGACCGCCGAGGCCTGGGCACGCACGCCGTCGCCGCTCGAAGTGGCCGAGAAGGCCGCCCTCAAGGACCGCATCCGCCAGCTGCTGAAGGAGCGCGAGGCGGTGCTGGTCGCCCACTACTACGTCGACGCCGACCTGCAGGACCTGGCCGAGGAAACCGGCGGCTGCGTGTCCGACTCGCTCGAAATGGCCCGCTTCGGGCGCGACCATCCGGCGCAGACGCTGGTCGTGGCCGGCGTGCGCTTCATGGGCGAGACGGCCAAGATCCTCGGCCCCGAAAAGACCATCCTGATGCCGGACCTGGACGCGACCTGCTCGCTCGACCTGGGTTGCCCGGCCGAGGAATTCGCCGCGTTCTGCGACCAGCACCCGGACCGCACCGTGGTCGTCTACGCCAACACCAGTGCGGCCGTGAAGGCGCGCGCCGACTGGATGGTGACTTCGTCGATCGGCCTGGACATCGTCAAGGAGCTGCACGCGCAGGGCAAGAAGATCCTGTGGGCGCCGGACCGTCACCTGGGTTCCTACATCCAGAAGCAGACCGGGGCCGACATGCTGCTGTGGCAGGGTTCCTGCCTCGTGCACGACGAATTCAAGGGCGTCGAGCTGGACCTGCTGCGCGCCGAGTACCCGCACGCCAAGGTGCTGGTGCACCCGGAATCGCCGGCCAACGTGGTGGAACAGGCCGACGTGGTCGGCTCGACCACCCAGCTGATCAACGCGGCCCAGACCATGGACGCGACCCACTTCATCGTCGCCACCGACAACGGCATCCTGCACAAGATGCGCATGGCCGCGCCGGGCAAGACGCTGATCGAGGCGCCCACCGCCGGTAACAGCGCCACCTGCAAGAGCTGCGCGCACTGCCCGTGGATGGCGATGAACGGTTTGCAGAACCTGGCCGCCGTGCTCGAGGCGACCGACGGCCGCAACGAAATCCACGTCGATCCGGAAACGGGCCGCCAGGCCAGGCGCGCGATCGACCGCATGCTCGATTTCGCCGCAGCGAAAAAGGCCAAGGCGCTGCCGACCGGCGCGCTGGAACAAGAAACTAAACTGTTTAGTGGAGTCGGTCCGGCATGAGCACCTTACGCAATCCGTTCGCCGAGGACGGCGCCATGGACGAGAAGCTGCAGGCCGCGTTCGAGCAGAACATCCTGGCCGCGCTGCTGGAAGACGTCGGTAGCGGCGACCTCACCGGCAAGCTGGTGCCGGAAGGCCCGCGCGCCCGCGCGCGCGTGATCGTGCGCGAGCAGGCCGTGCTGTGCGGCGCGCCCTGGTTCGAGGGCGTGATGCTGGCGGTCGACCAGGACATCGAGATCGACTGGCAGTACGCCGAGGGCGATGTCATGGCCGCCGACAGCGTGGTCTGCACGATCGGGGGATCGCCGCGCGCGCTGCTGACGGCGGAACGCTCGGCGCTGAACTTCCTGCAACTGCTGTCCGGCGTGGCAAGCGCCACCCGCAGCTACGTCGACGTGGTAGCCGGCACCGGCGCGCGCATCCTCGACACCCGCAAGACCCTGCCGGGCCTGCGCCAGGCGCAGAAGTACGCGGTGCGTGTGGGCGGCGGCGCCAACCAGCGCATGGCGCTGTGGGACGGCATCCTGATCAAGGAAAACCACATCGCGGCGGCCGGCGGCATCACGGCGGCGCTGCGCGCGGCGCAGGCGCTGGACGCCGGCGTGACGGTGCAGGTGGAAGTGGAATCGATCGCCGAGCTGCAGGAAGCGCTGCAGGCGGGCGCGCTCTCGGTCCTGCTCGACAACTTCGACCTCGGCATGATGCGCGACGCCGTGCGCGTGAATGCCGGGCGCGCGCTGCTGGAAGCTTCCGGCGGCATCGACATGCAGACGGTGCGGGCGATCGCCGAGACGGGCGTCGACCGGATTTCGATCGGCAGCCTCACCAAGGATATCCGGGCGACCGATTATTCGCTGCGGATCGTCGGATAACGAATCCGTGATGCGTCACGGATGAGGCGTGGTGCGCACGGCGTGCGCCCCGGCGCCGACATCGACGCTTACGTCCCGCTCTCGCTGGCCCGCGCCAGCGCCTCGGCCCCCGGATCGCGCAGGTGCACGGGTTCGCCCACCTGGGCCGCGATCGCGTCGACGGCCGCCATCACCTTGTCCGGATGCGCATAGTGCGTCATGTGGCCGACGCCCGGCTGCAACTGCAGTTCGCTGTCCGGCAGGCGTTCGCTCAGGCGCTCCGAATTGTGGCCGAAGTCGACCACGCGGTCCTGCGTGCCCGCGACGATCGTGGCCGGTACCTTCAGTTCCGGATAGCGCTTCGCCAGCGCGGCGGCGGCCGGCACCATCAATGCCGTCTCGGCCGCGGCGGCGCGCAACTGCCCCGGACGCAGCGCCATCCACGGCGACAATGCCTTGAAGCGCTCGGCGACCGGCAGCGGCGCGAACGCCTTCCGGGTGACCGGCCGCCACAGCATGCGTCCGGCCAGCGGCGACACGGTGTAGCGCATCAGGTCGCCGACGATGGGGATGGCCGGTCCGGCCAGCAGCGGCGCATCGATGCGCAGGCTCGGGTAGTAGTAGCCGGACAGCAGCACCAGGCCGCGCACGAAGTCGGGCACCTCCAGCGCCATCGACAGCGCCACCAGCGTACCCCAGGAATGACCGACGACGATCGCCGCATCGACGCCGATCTGCTGCAGCGCGTGGTGCAGCAGGCGCGCCTGGGCCTGCGGTGTCCAGATGGTGCGGCGCGGCCGTTCGCTGTAGCCGAAGCCCGGGCGGTCGAAAGCGATCGTGCGATAGTGGGCGGCGGCCTTGTCCAGCAGGCCGCTGTGCTCGAAGTCGTTGGCCAGCACGCCGTTCCCGTGCAGCAGGACCAGCGCCGGGCCGCTGCCGCGCTCGACGTAGTGCAGGCGCACGCCGTCGACGGTCACGAAGCGGCCCTGCGGCGGATTGTCGGCCTCGGCCTGTTTCGTCTTGGCGCGGACGTAGAAGAACGACGCCGCCAGGCCCAGGCCCGCGCCGAGCAGGCCGGCCTGCCAGCCGGCGATGCCGGTGCGCGCCGCGGCGCCCTGGATATTACGCATGATGTTGGTCACAGTATTCCCCCGTCGAGTTGAAAAGTTGGCGTGTCTCCCGCCGTTCTCCGTTGTCCGGACAGCAGTGCCAGCGCGTGCGGCAGCACGCGCTCGGCCGTGTCTTCGATCTTGATGTCGAGCATGTCGTCGGCGCGCGTGCGGCCCAGGTTGATGGCGGCGATCGGCTTGCCCGCCGCCTGCGCCAGGCGGCAGAAGCGGAATCCCGAATACACCATCAGCGACGAGCCCACCACGAGCAGGGCGTCGGCCCGCTCCATGCGCTCGAGCGCGATGGCGGTGCGCGCGGGCGGCACGTTGTCGCCGAAGAAGACGACGTCCGGCATCAGCGTGCCGCCGCAGCAGGTGCAGGAGGGCAGGCGCAGGCGCGCCAGTTCGGCCGGCTCGACGGCGGCGTCGCCGTCTGGCAGCGGGGCCGCGCCGGCGGCCATCGCGTCGATCATGTGCGGATTGTCGCGTTCGAGCTGGTCCTGGATGAAGGCGCGCGGGAACAGCGCCATGCACTCCAGGCAGACGACCCGGTGGATGTTCCCGTGCAGTTCCAGCACGTTGTGGCTGCCGGCCTGGCCGTGCAGGCCGTCGACGTTCTGCGTCAGCACGGACCCCAGCCGTCCGATCGTCTCGATCCCGGCCAGCGCCGCGTGACCGGGATTCGGCAGGGCGCGCGCCAGCACCGGCCAGCCGACCATGCTGCGTGCCCAGTAGCGGCGCTGCACCGCCTCCGACTTGCGGAAGTCCGGCCCGTGGATCGGCGCCCGCCCGCGCCGGTTGCCGTCGCGGTCGCGGTAGTCGGGGATGCCGGAACCGGTCGACAGGCCGGCGCCCGTCAGGACCAGGGCGCGCGGGTGGCGTTCGAGGAATGCCGCGATCGCCGCGGCGTGGTCGTGCTGGAGTTGTGCTTCCGCCATCGTGTCCGTCCCTTTCTGCAGGGATCGTATCACTCCCGATGCCGTAGCGAAAACACGATTCCGGCCGCCATCATGGCGGCCGGGATGAACCGCCGTCAGCGCCGGCGCGGCGTCAGCACGCTGGGCAGCGCCTTGGGCAGCGTGTCCGGATAGTCGCGCGAGTAATGCAGGCCGCGGCTCTCGTGGCGCGACAGCGCGCTGCGCACGATCAGGTGCGCCACCTCGACCAGGTTGCGCAGCTCGAGCAGGTCGTTGGTGACGCGGAAGTTGCGGTAGTACTCGTCGATCTCTTCCTTGAGCAGCTTGATGCGGTGCTCGGCGCGCTCGAGGCGCTTGGTGGTGCGCACGATGCCGACGTAGTTCCACATGAAGCGGCGCAGCTCGTCCCAGTTGTGGGCGATGACGACCTCTTCGTCGGCGTTGGTGACGCGGCTCTCGTCCCAGCATGGCAGTTCCGGCAGCTCGACCGCCGGCGCCGTCGCGATGAACCCGGCGCAGGCGCGGCCCACCACCAGGCATTCGAGCAGCGAGTTGCTGGCCAGGCGGTTGGCGCCGTGCAGGCCCGTGTACGCCGTCTCGCCCACG
>DAMAFT010000321.1:0-5570 GCA_031995805.1 Massilia sp. | reverse complement strand
ACAAGTATGCCTACAAGCTGGGCTGGCTGGCGGCGCTGCGCGAATGGGTGCGCGAAGAGATGGCGCTGCATCCGCAGTTCGCGATCCTGGGCGACTACAACATCGCCCCGGAAGACCGCGACGTCCACGACCCGCTTGAATGGGCCGGCCAGATCCACTGCTCCGATCCCGAGCGCGACGCGCTGCGCGCGCTGTTCGGGCTGGGCCTGGCGGATGCGTTCCGGCTGTTCGAGCAGCCCGACAAGCAGTACAGCTGGTGGGACTACCGCCAGCTGGCCTTCCGCCGCAACCGCGGCCTGCGCATCGACCACGTCCTGCTGTCGCCGGCGCTGGCGGCGCGCTGCACGGCGTGCGTCATCGACCGCGAGACGCGCAAGTGGGAACAGCCGTCCGACCATGCGCCGGTGGTGGCCACGATCGATTGATCGTGAAAACCGGGGTCAGAGTCCTTTCAAAAACAACACCGGGCTCTGACCCTAGAGCAGTTGCGCTACCTGTTCCCCCGGCATCGGCCGCGCGAACAGGTAGCCCTGCGCATACTGGCAACCCTGGCGGCGCAGGATCGCCAGCTGCGCCCCGGTCTCGACGCCCTCGGCCACCACGGCCAGTTGCAGGCTCCCCGCCAGCGCCATGATGGCGGCGACGATGGCCTGGTCCTCGCTGCTGGCCTCGAGGTCGCGCACGAACGCGCGGTCGATCTTGATCTTGTGGACCGGGAAGCGCTTCAGGTAGGCCAGGCTCGAATAGCCGGTGCCGAAATCGTCGATCGACAGGCGGATGCCCATGGCGTAGATCTGCTCCAGCGTTTCCGGCGTCAGGCCGCCGTGCTGCATCAGCGCGGTCTCGGTGATCTCGAATTCCAGCAGCGCCGGGTCGATGCCGGTCTCCTCGACGATGCGGCGGATCGCCTGGATCAGGCCGCGGTGCATGAACTGGCGCGCCGACAGGTTGATCGCCAGCGGCACCGGGCGCAGGCCGGCGCGCTGCCAGGCCATGGCCTGCTCGCAGGCGGCGCGGATCACCCATTCGCCGACCGGCACGATCAGGCCGTTCTCTTCCAGGATCGGGATGAAGTCGTCCGGCGCCACCAGGCCGCCGCCGTGCTGCGTGTCGCGCCAGCGCAGCAGCACCTCCAGCGCGCGCACGCGGCCGTCGGCGGTGGTGACGATCGGCTGGTAGAACAGCACGAACTCCTTGCGCACCTGGGCACCGCGCAGGCGCGTCTCGAGCTCGAAATGGCGCGCCGCCATGACCTCGGTGCGCTCGGCATGGAACTGGTAGTTGTTGCGGCCGGCCGCCTTGGCCTGGTACATCGCGGCATCGGCCTTGCGCATCAGGCCCGCCACGTCGGCGCCGTCGTCCGGGTACAGGCAGATGCCGATCGACGGCGAGATGTGCAGGCCGCGGCCCTCGAACAGCACCGGCTCGGCCAGCGCGGCGATGATCTTCTCGGCCACCGCGGCGCACTCCTCGGGCGTGCGCACGCCAGGGGCCAGCACCACGAACTCGTCGCCGCCCAGGCGCGCCACGGTGTCGCCGGCGCGCACCACGCGGCACAGGCGCTGCGCCACCTCGCGCAGCAGGTGGTCGCCGGCCAGGTGGCCGAGCGAATCGTTGATGGTCTTGAAGCGGTCCAGGTCGATGAACAGCAGCGCCAGCTTGCGCTCGTCGCGCCGCGCCCCGTGCAGGGCGCGGTCGAGGCGCTCGGCCAGCAGCGCCCGGTTGGGCAGGCCGGTCAGGGCGTCGTGGTAGGCCATGTGGTGCACGCGCGCCTCGGCCTGGCGCCGCTCGACGATCTCGGCCTGCAGCTCGGCGGTGCGTTCCTGTACGCGCACCTCCAGCTCGTCGCGCGCACGGCGCAGCGCATCGGCGGCCTCGCGCTGGGCGGTGACGTCGTCGATCAGCCAGACGCTGCGCCCGCCCTGCCGGTCCATCTCGAACGGCCGCCCCGACAGGCGCGCCCAGAAGCGCGTGCCGTCGCGCCGCACCAGCTGGTGCTCGGCCATGTGCACGCGTCCGGCCTCGAAGTCGCACCGGGTCTGGGCGCGCGCGGCCTCCCAGCCGGCGGCGTCCGGATACAGGTCGCGCACGGCGATGCCCTCGATGCTGCCGCCCGGATGGCCGAACAGCTCTTCCATCTTGCGGTTGCAGTGCAGCGTGCGCCCGTTCTCGACCACGGCGATGCCCAGCACCGCGTTGTCGAGGATGGCGCGGTTTTCCAGCAGCGCGTTGCGCAGCGATTCCTCGGCGCGCTTGTGCGCCGTGCGGTCCTCGACCATCCAGACGGTGGTGCCGCGGCCCCGGTCGCAGGGATTGACGGCGTAGCCGATCAGGCTGATCCACATCGGCGTGCCGTCGCTGCGCACCATCGTGGTCTCGGTCTTGAACGAGCGGCCCTGCCCCAGCACGCCGTAGGCCTGCGCGCCGATCGTCTCGAACGCCTGCTCGTCGGGATACAGCACGCGCGTCGACAGGCCTTCGGCCACGCCGGCGCCGTAGCCGAACATCTCGCTGAAGCACCCGTTGTGGCGCCCGATGGTGCGCTCGCGCGTGAAGAAGATGGCGATCGAGGCATTCGTCATGATGGCCTGGATCTCGATCGTCGCCTGGCGCGCCTCGGTGACGTCTTCCAGGATCCAGACGGTGCCGGCCGCGCGCGCATCGACGTCGACCGCCTTGGCGCGGATGCGGCACCAGATCGCGCTGCCGTCGCGGCGGCGCAGCTGGACCTCGGCCTTCTCGTACAGGCGCCCCTCCGCCAGCACCGGCAGCGCCGCGGCCTTGAAGGCCTCGTAGTCGGCGCGCGAGGCGAACACCTCGCCCGGGCTGCGGCCGTTCATCTCGCCGGGCGCCAGTCCCAGCATCTCGGCCATGCGCGGATTGAAGGACTTGACCAGGTCCGGCAGCGTGACGACGATGCCGACCGGCGCGTGCTCCAGCACGGCGGCATGCTGGCGCATCGTGGCGCGCTCGCTGCCGCGCAGCGGCGCCGGCCCCGGGCCGATCTCGTGGAACACGAAGGTCGCGCCGCCGCCGGCCGCCGGCGGCAGCGGCTGGGCGCGCACCTCGACCTGCTGGCGCTCGTTGCCCTGGCGCAGCAGCGCATGCCAGCGGCGCGGCCCCGCCAGGGCCAGCCGGATCTCGGCGGCGGAGCCCTCGGCGCTGCGCCCGCAGAACAGCGCCGGCAACGGCAGCCCCTCGACGGGACCGCCGGCCAGTTCGACCATCGCGGCGTTCGCCGCCCATACCATGCCCTGCGCGTCGCAGGCGCAGGCCGGCGCCGCGACCAGCGCCAGTGCCTCGGCCGCCAGGGCCGGTTTGCTCGTTAGCCGATCCATCCTCGTTCCATTCCCGGGCCGTGCAGACGCCCCTTTCGCATGGAACCGATCATAGCTTACATTCGGTTAAATTTACCAAAATGAAACTGATGTTGCTGCGTCGCCAGCCGTTCAAACGGCGTCGCCGGGGATGCGCACCCAGCCCTCCATCAGCACGCGCGCGCTGCGACTCATCGCCGCCTTGGTGACGACCCACTCGCCGTCGCGCTGCTGCGCCTCGGCGCCCACCCGCAGGGTGCCGGACGGATGGCCGAAGCGCACGGCGTCGCGCGCCTGCCCGCCGGCCGCCAGGTTGACGAGGGTGCCGGGGATGGCCGCCGCGGTGCCGATCGCCACCGCCGCCGTGCCCATCATCGCGTGGTGCAGCTTGCCCATCGACAGCGCGCGCACCAGCAGATCGACGTCGCCCTGCGCCACCTGCCTGCCGCTGGACGACAGGTAGCCGGCCGGTTTCGCGACGAAAGCGACCTTCGGGGTATGCTGGCGCTTGCCGGCGTCCTCGATGCTCGCGATCAGGCCCATGCGCAGCGCGCCATGGGTGCGGATGGTCTCGAACATGGCCAGCGCGCGCGCGTCGCCATTGATCGCGTCCTGCAGCTCGGTGCCGTCGTAGCCGACCGCACCCGCTTCGATGAAGATGGTCGGGATGCCGGCATTGATCATGGTCGCGCGCAGGACGCCGACGCCGGGCACGTCCAGTTCGTCGACCAGGTTCCCGGTCGGGAACATCGCACCGGCACTGCCCTCTTCTTCGGCCGCCGGATCCATGAACTCGAGCTGCACCTCGGCCGCCGGGAAGGTCACGCCATCGAGTTCGAAGTCGCCCGTTTCCTGGACCTGTCCATCTGTCATCGGCACATGGGCGATGATGGACTTGCCGATATTGGCCTGCCAGATGCGCACGACCGCGACGCCGTCGCGCGGCACGCGCGCCGGGTCGACCAGGCCGTTCGCGATGGCGAAGGGGCCGACCGCGGCCGACAGGTTGCCGCAGTTGCCGCTCCAGTCGACGAAGGGCTTGTCGATCGCCACCTGACCGAACAGGTAGTCGACGTCGTGCTCGGGACGGGCGCTGCGCGCGACGATCACGGCCTTGCTGGTGCTGGAGGTGGCGCCGCCCATGCCGTCGATCTGCTTGGCATAGGGGTCGGGGCTGCCGATCACGCGCAACAGCAGCCTGTCGCGCGCCGCGCCCGGCACCTGCGCGGCGGCCGGCAGGTCCTGCAGGCGGAAGAACACGCCCTTGCTGGTGCCGCCACGCATATAGGTGGCGGGAATCTTGATCTGGGGTACGTAAGGCATCTGTATCGTCCTTTGAACCGTCGCTCCCGCGCAGGCGGGAACGACGGGCTTTGTCATGCGGCGACCTTGGTCGACGCCAGGAAATCCTGCGCGAAGCGCTGCAGCACGCCGCCCGCCTCGTAGATCGACACTTCCTCGGCCGTGTCGAGGCGGCAGGTCACCGGCACCTCGACGCGCTCGCCGCCGCGCCGGTGGATCACCAGCGTCAGCGTCGCGCGCGGCGTGCGCTCGCCCACCACGTCGAAGGTCTCGCTGCCGTCGATGCCCAGGGTGAGGCGCGTGGTGCCGGGCTGGAATTCCAGCGGCAGCACGCCCATGCCGACCAGGTTGGTGCGGTGGATGCGCTCGAAGCCCTCGGCCACGATCGCTTCCACGCCCGCCAGGCGCACGCCCTTCGCCGCCCAGTCGCGCGAGGAACCCTGGCCGTAGTCGGCGCCGGCGACCACGATCAGCGGCTGCTTGCGCTCCATATAGGTCTCGATCGCTTCCCACATGCGCGTCACGCGGCCCTCGGGCTCGATGCGCGCCAGCGAACCGGCCTTCACCTTGCCCTCGTGGTCGCGCACCATCTCGTTCTTCAGCGTCGGGTTGGCGAAGGTCGCGCGCTGCGCCGTCAGGTGGTCGCCGCGGTGCGTGGCGTAGGAATTGAAATCTTCCTCGGGCAGGCCCATCTTCGCCAGGTACTCGCCCGCCGCGCTGTCCGCCAGGATCGCGTTGGACGGCGACAGGTGGTCGGTGGTGATGTTGTCGCCCAGGACCGCCAGCGGGCGCATGCCGGCCAACGTGCGCGCGCCCGCCAGCGCGCCTTCCCAGTACGGCGGGCGGCGGATGTAGGTGCTGGCCGGGCGCCAGTCGTACAGCGGCGCGGCGGCCGTTTCCGTCGTCTCGCGCCGCGCGAACATGATGTCGTAGACCTTGCGGAACTGTTCC
>DAMAFT010000320.1:0-5572 GCA_031995805.1 Massilia sp. | reverse complement strand
CGAGGGCGACATCTGGATCGCCACCGAGCACGGCCTGGATCGCTTCCGCGCAAAACGCGTGCGGACGGCCGGCCTGCCCGGTTCGGGCGACAATTATTCGCTCGCCGCCGACGGCGCCGGCCGGATCTGGGCCGCGGACCGGACCACCGGCACGCTGTGGCGCCTGGAACCGGGCCGCGCGCCGGCGCCGCAGTCCGGTCCCTGGACGTCCGTGGTGGCCGCCGGCGACGACGGCGCGGTGCTGGTCGGCGGCAGGCGCACCATCCGCCGCATCCGGCCCGGCGGCGGCGAGGACGAGATCGCGCTGCCGTCCGGTTCCGACGGCAAGCCGGCCGACGTGCACCTGATCGGCATCCTCGACGACGGCAAGCACGTGTGGGCCATGTCGCCCGAGACCGGCCTGGTCGCCTGGGACGGCAGCCGATGGCTGCCCCGCAGCGCCTTCAACCTGCCGCAATACATCTACCTCGCGGTGCGTGGCGGCGGCGGCAGGCTGTGGCTGGCCACGATGGAAGGCCAGCTGGTGCTGCACGACGCCGGCAAGCTGGTGCGCTACGACATGGGCATGCTCGGCAACGGTTCCGGCATCTTTCCCGGCGAGCACGTGACGGCCAGCGGCGAGCGCGGTTTCGCGGTGCTGAAGGACGGGCGCCTGCGCCTGCTGCGCGCCGACGATCCGGACGTGCTGCGCAACGTCTCCGGCCTGGCCGTCGACGGCGCCGGCGACCGCTGGCTCAACGGCGCCGCCGGCATCGTGCACGTGCGCGCGGCCGACTGGCGCCGTGCGATGGACGATCCCGACACGCCGCTGCGCTACGAGCTGTTCGACACGCTCGACGGCTACCCGGGCCAGGCCGCGCTGGGCGCGCGCCTGCCGACGGCGTTCTCGGCGGACGGCCGCCACCTGTGGCTCGCGGCCGGCGGCGGCATCGCGACGCTCGATACCGCGACGCTGCAGCGCAATCCGGTGGCGCCGCAGCCAGCGATCCTGGACGTGGCCACCGATGCCGGCGACTACGGCCCCGGCGCTCCCGTGCGCCTGCCGGCCGGCAGCGGCAGCTTCCGCATCCGTTTCACGGCGCCGATGCTGCGCAAGCCGGAACGGGTGCGCTTCCAGTACCGCCTCGACGGCGTCGACACGCGCTGGCAGGAAGCGGGGACGCGGCGCATGACCTCGTACGCCAGCGTGGCACCGGGCGATTACGTGTTCCGCGTGCGCGCCTTCAACGAGGATGGCGTGGCCAGCCGCGCGGACGCGACGCTGGCGCTGCGCGTGGAACCGCTGCTGACGCAGAGCCTGCCGTTTCGCATCGCCTGCGCGCTGGGCCTGGCGGCGCTGGCCTACGGCCTGCACCGTTACCGCGTGCGCCAGTTGACGCGGCGCCTGACCGAGCGCCTGCAGGTGCGCACCGCCGAACGCGAACGCATCGCGCGCACGCTGCACGACACCATCCTGCAGGCGGTGCAGGTACTGATGCTGCGGCTCGATACGCTGGCGAACTCGCTGCCGCCCGGCGAACGCGCCAGGGCCGAGCTGCGGCGCGCGCTGGACGATGCCGGCGGCGCCATCGCGACGGGACGCGAACAGGTGCACGAACTGCGCGCCGGCGCCGCGACGCTGGAAGAGGCCATCGAGGACTGCGCCCGGGAACTGGCGGACGTCCATCCGGGCGTGGCGTTCGCGCTGCGCGTGGAGGGGCGCGCGCGGCCGCTGCATCCGGCCGTCGTCGACGAGGCGGCCGGCATCGCCTGCGAAGCGCTGCGCAATGCCCACGCCCATGCAGGCGCCGGCAGCATCGAGGCGGTACTCGGCTACGGCCGGCGCACGCTCGACATCGTCGTGCGCGACGACGGACGCGGGCTGGATGCGGAGGTGGCGCGTGCCGGCTACCGCAGCGGCCACTGGGGATTGATCGGCATGCGCGAGCGCGCCGAGCGCATCGGCGCGCGCCTGGCGCTGCACAGCCCGCCCGAGGGCGGCACGGCCGTCGCGCTGGCGGTGCCGGCGGCGCGTGCCTACGCTGGATAGGCCTCCCTATCCTTTGGCATTTGCGCCGTCTTCCCTTCTTTGCTGCCACGCTCCCGGCGGACAGGCTGGAACGTGGTTGCCCAGATTATCCATGAACGTGGATAGTCATTCTACTTAATCACGATTTCAACATCCTCATGGAAGGTCTAGACTTCCTTCCATCAACACACCAAGGAGGATGTCATGAACAGGTTTGCAGGAAAAATCGCAGTCGTCACCGGCGGCTCGTCGGGCATCGGCCTGGCCACCGCCAGGCAGTTCGCCCTGGAGGGCGCGCAAGTCTTCATCACCGGCCGCCGCCAGGCCGAACTCGATGCGGCGGTCGACGCCATCGGCCACGGCGCCGTCGGCGTGCGCGCCGATTCGGCCAGCAGCGCGGACCTGGACCGCCTGGTCGACACGATCCGCGAACGCGCCGGCCGCATCGACGCGCTGTACGTGAACGCCGGCGGCGGCGGCATGCAGCCGCTCGGCCAGGTCACCGAGGAACAGTTCGACGACACCTTCGACCGCAACGTCAAGGGCCTGCTGTTCACCGTGCAGAAGGCGCTGCCGCTGCTGGCCGACGGCGCCGCCGTGGTGCTGACCGGCTCCACCGTCGGCATCATGGGCACCGCCGCCTTCAGCGTCTACAGCGCCAGCAAGGCCGCCGTGCGCAACCTGGCGCGCAGCTGGATCCTCGACCTGAAGGAGCGCAGGATCCGCGTCAACGTCGTCAGCCCGGGCCCCGTGCGCACGCCGGGCCTGGTGGAACTGGCCGGCGACGACAAGGCCGCCCAGCAGGGCCTGGTCGACTACCTGGCCAGCCAGGTGCCGCTGGGCCGCGTGGCCGAGCCGGAAGAGATCGCGAAGGCGGTGCTGTTCCTGGCATCGAGCGACGCCAGCTTCGTCAACGGCGTCGAGCTGTTCGTCGACGGCGGCATGGCCCAGGTATGAACGTCCCATCCAACCCGAACCGAGGAGTACCAGCATGACCGAGAACGAACGCATCATCCGCAAGCTCTACGACGTCGCCGAAGTGCAGGACAGCGCCGCCTTCGTGGAATTGTTCGCCGACGGCGGCTATTTCTACGACGTGTCCGCCGGCATGAAGTACTTCGGCCAGGACATCGGCAAGACCGTCGACATCTACGCCACCGCCTTCCCCGACATGCACCGCGAACTGGGCAATTTCTACGTGACGGACGATACCGTCATCGTCGAGCTGACGCTGAACGGCACCCACAAGGGTCCGCTGGTGATCCCGGCCGGCACGATCGCGGCCACCCACCAGCGCATCGAGGCGCCCTGCTGCGACGTGTTCAAGCTCAAGGACGGCAAGGTCGAATTCTTCCACTGCTACACGGCCGCCACGATCCTGTTCGCCCAGCTGGGCATCCTGGGCAACGTCGGGGCCGTGCTGCAGCCGCACGGCTGAAGCGCCGATGCGCGGCGGTGGGCCTACAAGCCGTCCACCGTCTGCTTGACGATCGGATCCCTGGTATGGGTCCAACCGCTGAGCAGCGAATACCCCACCGCCAGCAAGGTCGGCCCGATGAACCGGCCGATGAAGCCGAACGCGATCACGCCGCCCAGCACGCCCAGCAGCGTGAGCAGGAACGGCAGGCTGGAGCCGCGGCTGATCAGCATCGGGCGCACCACGTTGTCGACGCCGCTGATGCCGAAGACGCCCCAGACCAGCATGAAGATGCCCCAGCCGGTGTCGCCTTGGGAAAACAGCCAGACGGCGGCCCCGCCCCAGATCACGGGCGGGCCGACCGGGATCAGGGACGACACGAATACCAGCACCGACAGCAGCAGCACGGCCGGCACGCCGGCGATGACGAAACCGAGCGCCGCCACCAGCGCCTGGGCCAGCGCCGTGCCGAGCAGGCCGTACATCACGCCGCGCACGGTCTGGCTGACGATCTCGGTGACGGCCCCGGCCTCCTCGTCCATGATGCGGCGCATGGCGGCGCCGATCACCGCCATCAAGGCATTACCGTCGCGGTAGAAGAAGAAGCTGACGAAGGCGGCCAGGCTCATCTGCACGACGCCGGTGCCGAGCATCAGGCCGCCCGCCAGCAGATAATGGCGCGCCGGTTCCAGCATGCGCCGCGCCAGTTCCAGCATGCGCTCGCGGCTGGCGACGAGCTGGCGCAAATACAGGTCGAGCTGGTCCCCCACCAGCGGGATGTCGCGGATCCAGGCGGGCGGCAGCAGCTCGCCGTGGCTCAGGGCGTCGCGGATCTGCTCGAAGGCGCTGCCGATGTTGTCGGCCAGGTTCCAGGCGACCAGCGCCAGCGGGATGATGACCAGCAGCGTCAGCGACAGCGTCATGGTCAGCGCCGCGATGGTGCGGCGGCCGTTCAGGCGCGCCAGCAGGCGCTGGTACAGCGGCCAGGACGAGATGACGACGGCGGCCGCGAACAGGATCGCGGCCAGGAACGGGCGCAGGATGTACAGGCAGCCGATGGCCAGCAGGACGACGGCGGCGGCGCGGGTGTAGTTCCTTCCTGGTCGCTGGTCCATGCCGCCCGCTCACCCTGACATTGTCGATGTCAGGATAATAGCTGACGGATGTCGTGCACGATTGCGTCGGCCGGCTGGCCGTGGCGGATGAACAGGCGCAGCCTGCCCTCGCGGTCGAACACGTAGCTGCCGGCCGTGTGGTCGATGGTGTAGCTGCCCGGCTCCGTGCCCGGCACCTTCGCATAGAACACCTTGAATTCCTTGGCCACCCTGGCGGTCTGCTCGGGCGAGCCGCGCAGGCCGACGAAGCGCTTGTCGAACGCCGGCGCGTAGGAAGCCAGCAGTTCCTGGGTGTCGCGCTCGGGGTCGAGGGTGATGAACGCCACCTGCACCTGGTCGGCCTGCGCTCCCAGCTTCTGCATCGCGGTGGCCATCTCGGCCATCGTGGTCGGGCACACGTCCGGGCACTGGGTGTAGCCGAAGAACACCACCACCACCTTGCCCTTGTAGTCGGCCAGGGTGCGCGGCTTGCCGTTGTGGTCGGTCAGCGAAAAGTCCTTGGCGTAGTCCAGGCCGGTGACGTCGGTGTTCTGGAACGCGGGCGGCTTGCCCGGCAGCTTGTCGCAGGCGGCGAGGGAGCATGTCAGTGCGACGGCGGCGGCAAGGGCGGGCAGCAGTTTTTTCATCGTCAGAAATTCAGGAAGGGCTTGACGTAATGGTCGACCAGCAGGGCCGCGAACAGCAGCGCCAGGTACAGCACGGACCAGGCGAAGGCCTTGCGCGCGATGCGGTCGCTGTAGTGCTTGTGGACCAGCCAGCCGTAGCGCAGGAACACCGCGTTCAGCGCGACGGCGCAGGCCAGGTAGACGATGCCGCTCATGCCGACCGCGAACGGGAACAGCGTGCAGGCGGCCAGCGCGATCGAATACAGCCAGACCTGCAGGCCGGTATAGGCCATGCCGTGCGTAACCGGCAGCATGGGCAGGCCGGAACGCACGTAGTCGTCGCGCCGGTACATCGCCAGCGCCCAGAAGTGCGGCGGGGTCCAGACGAAGATGATCAGCACCAGCAGCCAGGCTTCCATCGGCACCG
>DAMAFT010000319.1:0-5572 GCA_031995805.1 Massilia sp. | reverse complement strand
CAGCACGCCGATCGCCAGCGACAGGCCGAGCAGCGTCATGAAGTTCAGCGTGAAGCCGCATAGCCAGACGGCGATGAAGGCCGCCAGCACCGAGGTCGGCAGCGACAGCGCGGTGATCAGCGTGGAACGCCAGGAATTCAGGAAGGCGTACACGACGAAGATGGTCAGCACGGCGCCGAACACCAGCGACTCGACCACGTTGTTCAGGCTGCTCTGGGCGTCCTCGCCGCCGTCGTAGGAAATGTCCAGCTTGGTGCCGGCCGGCAGTTCCTTCTGGATCAGCTTGATCTCTTCGCGCACCTTCTTGGCGATCGACACGGTCGACGCCTCGCGCGAGCGGATGATCTGGATGCCGACGTTCGGGTTGCCGCTGCGGCTGGACATGCTCTCGACTTCGGCGAAACCGTCGCGGATGTCGGCCACCTGGTTCAGGCGCACGATGGTGTCGCCGTTACGCTTGACCACGACCTGCGAAAAATCTTCCGGACGCTCGATGCGGCCGACCAGGCGGATGCCCTTCTCGTCCAGTTCGCTGCGCACCTTGCCCACCGGCGCATTGGTGTTCTGGCGCGACAGCGCATTGGTGACGTCGCTCACCGAGACGTTGTACTCGCGCAGCTTTTCGGCATGCAGCAACACCGACAGCTCGCGCCGCAGCGAGCCGTTGACGTTGACGTTGGCGACGCCGTCGATGGCGCGCAGGCGGTCGGCCAGCACGTCCTCGGCCAGGCGCGAGATTTCCGCGTGGGTCTGCGAGCTGGACGACAGCGCCAGGTTCATGATCGGCTGCGACGACGGGTCGACCCGGCGCAGCACCGGCTCGCGCATCTCGGTCGGCAGCTTGTAGCGCACCGCGGCGATGGCGTTGCGCACGTCGTCGGACGCCTCGATCAGGTTGCGCTTGAAGTCGAAGCGCAGCACGATGGTGGCGCTGCCTTCGTTGGCGTAGGAATTCACCTCCGTGACGCCGGTGATCGCCTGCATCTGTTTCTCGAGGCGCTCGATCAGCTCGCGCTCCGAGGTTTCCGGCGAAGCGCCCGGGTACGGGATGGTGACGACGATGATCGGGATGTCGACGTCCGGATTCTGGTTCACGCGCAGGTGGCTCAGGGCCAGCAGGCCCATGCACATCATCGCGATGATCAGCACGATCGTGGCGACCGGCTTCTTGACGCTGAAATTGGAAAGGAACATGAGGTTTTCCTGGCTTCCTGTTTACTTGCCCTGGACCTGGCCGGTGCCGGCGCTGGCCACTTTGGCGGCCGCCATCTCGACCTTCTGGCCATCCTTCAGGTTCGAGCTCGGGTGGCGCAGCACGGTGTCGCCGGCGGCCAGGCCGGTCTTGACCTCGAAGTTGCCGGTGCGCGCATCGCGCGTGCCCATGCCCAGGTCGACCTTGGCCAGCGCGCCGCCCTTGACCTTCCAGGCGTAGGTCTTGTCGCCGGTCTTGACCAGCGCCGATTCCGGCAGCATCAGGACGTCGGACAGCTCCGCGTCGATGCGGCCCTCGGCGTACAGGCCGGCCACGCGCGGCTGGTTCTCGCCGGTGAACGAGACCAGCACCTCGACCTGGCGGGTGATGTCGTTGGCCGACGGGTCGATGCGGCGCACCTTGCCGGCGAACTGCTGCTCGCCGTAGCCGTTGACGCGGAACAGCACCGGCTGGCCGAGCTTGACGGCGGCGATCTTGTCGGCCGAGACGCGGCCCTCGAAGCGCATGCTGGCCGGATCGATCACTTTCAGCAATTCCTTGCCGATCGACGCGGTATCGCCGGGCGATACCTTGCGGTCGGACACGATGCCGTCGAACGGCGCGCGCACCACGGTGCGGTCGACCTGCTGGCGCGCGGCCACCAGGCGCGCCTTGGCGGCCGAGACTTCGCTCTGGGCGCTGTTGCGGCGCACTTCGGCGTCGTCCAGGGCCTGGGCCGACGTCATGCCCGAGGCGCGCAGCGTCTTGAGGCGCTCGAGGGCGCGCTGCGACTGGTCAAGGGCCTGGGCGGCGGCGCGCGCCGATTCCTGGGCCGACAGCAGGCTGTCGCGGATCGAGGTCTCGTCGAGCTTGACCAGGACGTCGCCGCGCTTGACCGCTTCGCCGTTTTCCTTCAGCACCTGAAGAACGATGGCGGACACCTCGGCGCGCAGGTCGGCGCGGCGTTCCGGCTGGATCGAACCCGTGATCACCGGCCCGGAGGCGAGCGCATTGCTCTGCACCGTCAATACGTCTTCGGGGGCCACCAGCAGCTGGACGGCCTTGGCATCTTTCTTGCCATCCGCCTGGGCGGTCGCGTTGTCGGACTTGGCGGCGTCCTTGCCACCCTGGCCGCAGGCGCTCAGCGCGGCGGCGATGGCAAGGACGATTATTGTTTTGCGCAGCATTTCTTGGTTCCCCCGAGTTGGACGCTTGACCTGTAAAAATAAGAATGGAAAAAGCCAGCGCGCAGTATCCGGGACCCTGTCAACACAGTCAACGAGGGATCGGCCAAGCGCGGTTTTGAAGGGATGAACTGCAGATAGACGCGATGAAATGCATGTGGTCGAGTATGAAATGCGCCACAGGCGGACGGGGGCGGACGGGGGCGGACGTCCGGGCCTGCGCCGTCGTTCCCGCGCGGGCGGGAACGACGGGGAGCGATTACTTGACCAGCACCCGATAGACCAGGTTCCCCATCAAGGTCCCCGTCACGATCCCCCCGGAAATCTCCACCAGCGTATGTCCCATCCGCTCGCGCAGCGCCTTGAAGTCCGGCTTGTCCGCCGCCAGCCGGTTGATGGCGGCGGCCTGGCGGCCGACGTGCTGGCGCAGGCTGTTGGCGTCGATCATCACGATGAAGCACAGCGTGACCGCCACGCCGAAGGCCGGATGGCCCATGCCCTCGCGCAGCGCGATCAGCGTGGCCATGCTGACGACGGTGGCGCTGTGGTTGCTCGGGAAGCCGCCGTTGCCGACCAGGTTGAATGCCCAGCGGCGCTGGCGCGCGCTGTTGATCAGGAATTTGATCGGGCCGACGACCAGCCAGGTCAGCACCGGCGTGACCAGATAGGTAAGATCCATGAATATCCTTGGGTAAAAGAACTGGAAGCACGGCGCAGCGCGCCGCAATATGTCGGCGGGCATTATCGCAGAAGCATTGTCCATGGGCGACATTCCTTGCGCCCATAGATACTGGATACAAGGTAATATGCGGGGATTCTTGTGGCATTTCAGTCAATGGAGGAACAGATGCAACATTTCAGGTTGTCGTTCGTCGTCACAGCGGTCCTGCTGGCGCTGGCGGCATGGTGGGGATACGACCACGGCGGCACCTCCGGCCTCTTGCAGGCGCTGTGGATCGCGGCCGTGCTGGGCGTGCTCGAAGTATCGCTGTCCTTCGACAACGCGGTCGTGAACGCCTCGGTGCTGCGCAACTGGAATGCGTTCTGGCGCAAGCTGTTCCTGACGGTCGGCATCCTGGTCGCCGTGTTCGGCATGCGCCTGCTGTTCCCCCTGCTGATCGTCTCGATGGCGACCGGCCTCGGCCTCATCGACGTCTGGCACATGGCCACCAACGATCCCGACCAGTACGCGCTGCACCTGACCTCCAAGCATGCCGAAGTCGCCGCGTTCGGCGGCGCGTTCCTGTTGCTGGTCTTCCTCAACTTCCTGTTCGACGAAGAGAAGGAACTGCACTGGCTGGGCTGGATCGAAGAGAAGATCGGGAAATACGGTACCGAAGGGCTGGCGATCCTGCTGACGCTGCTGGCCGTGTTCGCCTGCATGAGCCTGGAACCCGAGGGCAAGAAGCTGTCGGTGCTCATCGCCGGCGTGGTCGGCGTGCTGGTGTACGTGGGCGTGGACTGGTTCAGCGGGCTGCTCGAGGAAGAAGAAGCGGACCCCACCATCGGCAAGGCGATCTCGCAGGGCAGCATCGGCGGCTTTCTCTACCTGGAAGTGCTGGACGCCTCGTTCAGCTTCGACGGCGTGATCGGCGCATTCGCGATCACCAAGGACGTCGTGATCATCATGCTGGGCCTGGCGATCGGCGCGATGTTCGTGCGTTCGCTGACCGTGTTCCTCGTCAACAAGGGCACGCTGGAAGAATTCGTGTTCCTGGAGCACGGCGCGCACTACGCGATCGGCATCCTGGCGCTGATCATGTTCGCCAGCGTCCAGTACCATATTCCCGAATGGTTCACCGGGTTGTCCGGTGTGGCCTTCATCCTGGTGTCGCTGTGGTCGTCGGTGCGCTATCGCAAGCGCCAACTCGGCCACGCGACCTGACGAAGCGGCCGGTCCACGGGCCGGCCGCACTCCGGCGGCCTGCGGCCGCCACCATCCAAGCGGAAAGGAAACAACATGGCAATCAGTCTGCAGAAAGGCGGCAACGTCAACCTGTCCAAGGAAGACCCGACCCTCAAGAAGGTCATCATCGGCCTGGGCTGGGATCCGCGCGCGACCGACGGCGCCACCTTCGACCTCGACGGCAGCGCCTTCCTGCTGCGCGGCGACGGCAAGGTCCGCGGCGACAACGATTTCATCTTCTACAACAACCTGAAGTCGAGCGACGGCTCGGTCGTGCACACCGGCGACAACCGCGACGGCCAGGGCGAGGGCGACGACGAGCGCCTGGTCGTGGAACTCGGCCGCGTGCCGCCGGAAGTCGAGAAGATCGCGTTCTCCGTCACCATCCACGATGCCGAATCGCGCCGCCAGAACTTCGGCATGGTCGCACGCGCCTTCATCCGCTGCATGAACGCGGACGGCGAGCGCGAACTCGCGCGCTACGACCTGTCGGAAGACAGCTCGACCGAGACCGCGATGATCTTCGGCGAACTGTACCGCTACGGCAGCGAATGGAAGTTCCGCGCCGTCGGCCAGGGCTACAACGGCGGCCTGGGCCCCCTCGCCCGTTCCTTCGGCGTGAACGTATAACGTTTTGACAAGCGGCGCGCCCCCCGGCAGAATGGGCGCGCCGCACGCACCATCCCTTTTCGACACGGATCCTCCCGCACCATGCCGACCTCCATCCCGCGCCGCGCCAGCGCCATCCTGCTCTCGACCATCGTTGTCATCGGCGGCCTGTTCGCCCTCTATATCTGGGGGGCGCTGAACTGGTCCTATTCCGAGGGCGAACGCGCCGGCTACCTCCAGAAGCTGTCGCGCAAGGGCTGGCTGTGCAAGACCTGGGAGGGCGAGATCCTGCTGTCGAGCATGCCGGGCGCGATTCCCGAGCGCTTCGCCTTCACCGTGCGCGACGACGCCATCGTCAAGCAACTGCAGTCGGCCATGGGCCAGCGCGTGCAGCTGAGCTACTCGCAGCACGGCGGGCTGCCGACCACCTGCTTCGGCGAGACGTCCTACTTCGTCGAGAAGGTCGAGATCGGCGGATCGAATCCGGTGGCGCCCAGCAGCATGTAAGTCGCCCGGGATATCACCGGGGCCCGATGAGTTGTGCCTCATATCACCATCACGGCAGCCACGCGCTGCCGTTTTTCATGCCCGGCCCACGCGGGGAACGCGCGGCGGCAATGCCAAGGAACCCTTGCCAAAAACCGGGCTCTGACCCCGGCTCTGACCCCGGTTTGATGTGGC
>DAMAFT010000318.1:0-5621 GCA_031995805.1 Massilia sp. | reverse complement strand
GCGCTGCAGCGGGTCCAGGTTGGCCCAGCGCGAACCGAGGTAGCGGTAGGCGGCGATCAGCTGGGTGACGGCGACGCGCTTGCGGCCGAGTTCGGCGTCCGGCGAGGCGATCACGGTGCGCATCGGGCCCTGCTTGGCGCGCTCGGCGAAGGAAGCGATCACGGAAGAGTGATCGACGTCCGGCTTTTCGGTACCGTCGACGGCCGGCATGTGCTGCATGGCGTCGAAGTAAGCGCGCCAGTTGTCCGGCACGGAGCCCGGATTGTTCAGGTACGCTTCGTACAACTCTTCCACGTACGGCGCGTTACCGCCGAACAAGTAGGAGTTGGCGTTATATTGTTGCATCATTCTTGCTCACCTTTCTTCGCGTTTCGCGAGGTTGGGGCGGGTTAATCTAACCTTCCGCGACACGGCCTGACCGGTTAGCGGATCGCACTTACTTCACATCAAGTTGTGGGGGAAGGACTCTTCGAGACTTTCGAGGCACATCAATGCAGCGGACTGCCAATTTGCGCACGGTATTGTAACGCAAGGAGTTAAAACCGGCAGACCCGGCAAGCGATATTTTATTTGGCGCGCATTCATTTCTTAACTTAAATTTACACCTTGTAACAGCGGCATCGGCATTGCCGAGTTGACCCCCTAAATGATAATCGTTATCATTTAAGGATGCACCCGACCGGATCTTCCCCTTCTCCCTCTCCCGCCCAGGCCGCCCCTCACGCCGCCCCCGCCCTGCCGGGTGCGCGCCGCGCCCTGTTCCTGCGCCAGCTGCACCAGTGGCACTGGATCAGTTCGGCCATCTGCCTGATGGCGATGCTGCTGTTCAGCTTTACCGGGTTCACGCTGAACCACGCTTCGCAGATCGAGGCGAAACCCGAGGTCGTGCGCCAGAAGGCGCAACTGCCGGCGGCGCTGGCGGCGCAGCTGGCCGACTACGCCGCCTCCCACGCCGACGCCAGGGTGCCGCTGCCGGCGCCGCTGGCCGACTGGGCGGAGTCCACCTTTCCCGTGCAGGTGCGCGGCGTGCGCGCCGAATGGAGCGAGGAAGACGCCTATGTCGCGCTGCCGCGCCCGGGCGGCGACGCCTGGCTGCGCATCGGCGCCGACGGCCAGGCCGAGTACGAGAAGACCGACCGCGGCTGGATCTCGTGGCTGAACGACATGCACAAGGGCCGCAACGCCGGTACCGTGTGGAGCTGGTTCATCGACATCTTCGCGATCGCCTGCCTGGTCTTTTGCATCACCGGTTTCCTGATCATGAAATACCACGCCGCCAACCGTCCCTCGACCTGGCCGGTGATCGGCCTGGGCATCGTGCTGCCGGCCGTGATCGCCCTGTTATTCGTGCACTGAATACCCGTCATTCGATCAACCCACTGTCCCGAAAGGCCTTATGAAACTGTCCCACTCGCTCGCCCTGACCCTGCCGCTCGCATCCGGCTGGGCGGTCGCCGCCGACCTGTCCGTCAAGTTCGACCTGCCGCAACTGAACGTGGCGGAATACCACAAGCCGTACGTCGCGATCTGGATCGAGCGCGCCGACCAGACTGTTGCTTCCACCCTTTCCGTCCTGTACGACGTCAAGAAGAACAACAACGCCGGCGAGAAATGGGTCAAGGACCTGCGCACCTGGTGGCGCAAGGCCGGCCGCGACGCCAAGCTGCCGATCGACGGCGTCAGCGGCGCTACCCGCGCCGCCGGCACCCACACGCTGCACTTCAATGCCGCCATCACCGGCCTCGACAAGCTGCCGGCCGGCGACTACAAGCTGGTGGTCGAAGCCGCGCGCGAAGGCGGCGGCCGCGAACTGGTGCGCGTGCCGTTCGCCTGGAACGGCAAGGGCAAGGTCAGCGGCGAAGCCGCCGGCAAGGAAGAACTGGGCAAGGTCGCGATCGCGATCCAATAAGGAGACACCGCCATGCGCAACAATAAGATGATCAAGCAGCTGGCCATCGCCGTGGCCCTCGCGGGCGCCGCCTGCGCCGCCCAGGCCCACCGTCCGTGGATGATCCCGAACACCAGCCTCATCGAGACCGACCGCGAAGCCTGGGTCACGATCGACGGCGCGATCTCGGAAGGCCTGTTCGAGAACGACTTCGTGCCGCTGAAGATGGACGGCCTGACGGTCACCGGCCCGGACGGCCATACCGGCCCGGCCCCGGCCGCCGTCACCGGCAAGCACCGCGCCTCGGTCGACATCCTGCTGCCCGTCGACGGCACCTACCGCATCACGCTCGGCGCGACCAACATGATGGGGTCGTACAAGCTGAACGGCGAAACGAAACGCTTCCGCGGCGCCGACGGCCCGCCGGCCGGCGCCACCGACGTCAAGACCACCACCATGGTCCAGCGCCAGGACACCTTCGTCACCCGCAACAAGTCGAGCGACGGCGCCCTGAAGGCCACCAATGCCGGCCTGGAGATGGTGGCGCTGACCAACCCGACCGAGCTGCGTGCCGGCGAAAAGGCGAAATTCCGCTTCCAGCTGGACGGCAAGCCGCTGGCCAACTTCCCGTTCTCGCTGATCCCGGGCGGCGTCAAGTACCGCGGCACGCTGAACGAAGTGCGCCTCACCACCGACGCCAACGGCGAAGCCAGCTTCACGCTGCCGGCGCCGAACATGTACTGGCTCAGCGCCGCCTACCCCGCCAACGCCCCGCGCGGCCCGGGCGTGGAGCAACCGGCCAAGCGCTACAGCTACTCGGCCACCTTCGAGATCCTGCCGGAGTAAGCGTTGGCAGAGCGCGCCGTCCTGGTCCCCCTCGAGATCGACCCCGCCCTGCCCGCCGCGGGCAGCCGCCCCTGCACGCTGGCGGGCACGGCGATGGGGACCGGCTGGTCGGCGCGCTTCCTGGTCCCGCCGGCCGCCCCGGCCGGCTTGGCGGGCGGCCTGCGCCGGCTGTTGCAGGCCGAGCTCGACATGGTCGTGGCCCAGATGAGCCACTGGGCGCCGGACTCCCTGCTGGCGCGCTTCAACGCGGCGCCGGCCGGCACCTGGCACGACCTCCCTCCCGAATTCTTCGCGGTGATCGACTATGCGCTGCAGGTGCGCGACGCCAGCGGCGGCGCCTACGACCCGGCCGCCGGCGCCCTCGTCAACCTGTGGGGCTTCGGCCCGGCGCGGCGCTACGACGCGGCCGGCTTCTACGCGCCGTCCGCCGACGCCGTCGCCGCCGTGATGGCGCGGCGCGGCGCGGCGCAGGTGCAACTGGACCGCGCCGGGCGGCGCCTGTTCCAGCCCGGCGGCGCCCTGCTCGACCTGTCCTCGGTGGCGAAAGGCTATGCCGTCGACCGGCTCGCGCTGTGCCTGGAACGGCACGGGCTGCGCCACTACCTGGTCGAAGCCGGCGGCGAACTGCGCGGCGCCGGCACCCGGGACGACGGCCAGCCCTGGTGGGTCGAGGTCGAGGGCGTGCCGGATGGCGACGGCGCCATGACACCGCAACCCGTGGTCGCCCTGCACGGCCTGGCGATCGCCACCTCGGGCGACTACCGCCAGTATTTTCACCAGGCCCCTGGCCGGCGCGTGTCGCACACGCTCGACCCGCGCACCGGCTGGCCGGTCGACGACGGCGTCGCCTCGGCGACGGTGCTGGCGCCCACCTGCATGGCGGCCGACGCGCTGTCGACCGCGCTCACCGTGCTGGGCCCGCGGGCCGGCATCGCCTTCGCCGACGCGCGCGGCCTGGCCGCGCGCTTCCTGCTGCGCACCGGCGACGGCCTGCACGAGACCGTGTCCGCCGCCTGGAACGAACTCCTCGACGAACTCCCCGAATGACGCCCGCATGAGCTTCACGATCGAACCCCTGCGCTGGGGCGGCGCCCTGGCGCTGACCGGCGGCTGGCTGGCCATGTGCGCCGGCATCTTGCATGCCCGACGCGGCAAGCGCAACCTGTCCGCCGCGCCGGCCGACTGGCTGGTGGTCTACGCCAGCCAGACCGGCAATGCCGAATTCCTGGCGCGGCGCAGCGCCGAACTGCTCGCCACCGGCGGCCTGGCGACGCGCGCCGCCTGCATCTCGACGCTGGACGCGGCCGCGCTGGCCGGCGCAAACCGGGTGCTGTTCATCGCCAGCACCTACGGCGAAGGCGACGCCCCCGACACCGCGGCGCCGTTCGCCGGCCGGCTGATGGCCGCCGGCATCGACCTGGGCCACCTGCACTACGCCGTGCTGGCGCTGGGCGACACCAGCTACGCCAACTACTGCGGCTTCGGCCGCGCGCTCGACGCCTGGCTGGCGAGCCAGGGCGCCACCCGGCTGTTCGAACGCATCGACGTCGACCGTGGCGACGCGCAGGCGCTGGCCGAATGGCAGCACCACGTGGGCCGCCTGGCCGGCACCGCCGACGCCCCCGACTGGGAAGCGCCGGCCTACGGCGACTGGCGCATCGGCGAGCGCACCCTGCTGAACCCGGGCAGCGCCGGCGCGCCTTTGTTCCGGCTGGCGCTGCTGCCGACCGACGGCGCCGTGCCGGCCTGGGAAGCGGGCGACCTGGCGCAGGTCAGCGCACCGGCCGACCCCGGCCATCCGCGCGAATACTCGATCGCCTCGATCCCGTCCGAAGGCCGGCTGGAACTGCTGGTGCGCCTGCAGCGCCGCGAGGACGGCACGCCGGGCACGGCTTCCGGCTGGCTGTGCGAGGGCGCGGGCGGCGGCGACATCGTGCGCCTGCGCATCCGCGCGCACGAGCGCTTCCGCCTCGGCCCGAACGCGCGCCGGCCCCTGATCGCGATCGGCAACGGCAGCGGCCTGGCCGGCCTGCGCGCGCTGCTCAAGGCGCGCATCAACGCGGGCGTGCACGACAACTGGCTGCTGTTCGGCGAACGCAATGCAGCGCACGACTTCCTGCTGCGCGACGAATTGCAGGGCTGGGTCGACTCGGGTTGGATCGCGCGCCTGGACCTGGCGTTCTCGCGCGACCAGGAAGCGCGCCGCTACGTGCAGGACCTGCTGCGCGAACAGGCGACGCGGGTCGCGGACTGGATCGGGCGCGGCGCCGCCGTCTACGTGTGCGGCAGCCTGCAGGGTATGGCCGGCGGCGTGCACGAGGCGCTGGTGGAGATCCTCGGCGCAGATGCGCTGGAGGCGCTGGTCGTGGACGGGCGTTACCGGCGCGACGTCTACTGAGTCCTGGCCAGGCATGACGTTCGCATCATGCCGGCGTGTCCTCGCCGGCGGCCGCGGGCCGTGCATGCGTCACGCGCGGGCAGCGCAGCCGCTGCGTCGTTGCGGACGACAGGGCGGAGCTGCCCACCCTACGCCCAACGACCGCGCCTCGTCGACGGCGGCTATTTGCCGGCCGCCGCCTGCTGCGTCTCGCGCAGCGCCTGCGCCGCGTCGATCTCGGCGCCCCACGGGTCCTTCTGCGCCAGCGCCTTGCCGTCGGCGCCGAAGTCCATGATCGCGTCCTTGCCGGCGTCGTAGCGCGGCCAGGCCGGCAGGCGGCGGCCGTTCGGGTCGCCCTTCTTGGCGAAGTTCACCAGGTAGGCGCTCATCGCCTTGCCCATGCCGATGTCGCGGCGCGTGGCCTTGTCGCCGTACTTGACGTCGGCGGTGGCGAAGAAGAACGGGATGTCGGTGGCGTGGCGCGCGCCGGGCTCGCCGACCGATTCGGCC
>DAMAFT010000317.1:0-5623 GCA_031995805.1 Massilia sp. | reverse complement strand
GTACCCGTCGCGCCGTTACCTGCCGCTGCGCACCCGGCTGTTCGCGGATTTCGTGGCGTGCCGGTTCGGCGGTCTACCCGGGTTCCATGCGGCTTGACGACGGAGCGGCGATATCAAAAAGAGTATTACATACGCCAAAAAATTGATTGGATGAGCATCACGGTTCTGTCATAGTATCCAGACACAACAATACCGGAGACACCGTGATGACCCTCACCCGCAGGATTTTCCTCCGCGCGGCCGGCGCCGCGTGCGCGCTCGCCGTGCCGATGCTGCCGGCGTTCGCCGCCAAACCCCTGACCATCGGTTTCTCGCAGGTGGGCGCCGAAAGCGAGTGGCGCAGCGCGAACACCGCCTCGATCAAGGCCGCCGCCAGGCAGGCGGGTGTGAACCTGAAGTTCGCCGACGCCCAGCAACAGCAGCAGAACCAGGTCAAGGCGATCCGCTCCTTCATCGCCCAACGCGTCGACGTCATCGCGTTCTCCCCGGTGGTGGAGACGGGCTGGGAGACCGTGCTGCGCGAAGCGAAGAACGCGAAGATCCCGGTGATCCTGACCGACCGCGCCGTCAAGGTGGGCGACCCGTCGCTGTACGTCAGCTTCATCGGTTCCGACTTCGTCGAGGAAGGCCGCCGCGCCGGCCAGTGGCTGCTGGAGTACGCGAGGAAGAACGGCGACAAGCCGCTCAACATCGTCGAGCTGCAGGGCACCACCGGCGCCGCGCCGGCCAACGACCGCAAGAAGGGCTTCGCGCAAGCCATCGCGGCGAACCCGAAGCTGAAGATCGTGCGCTCGCAGACCGGCGACTTCACCCGGGCCAAGGGCAAGGAAGTGATGGAAGCCTTCCTCAAGTCGGAAGGGAAGAACATCAACGTGCTGTACGCGCACAACGACGACATGGCGATCGGCGCGATCCAGGCGATCGAGGAAGCGGGCCTGAAGCCCGGCAAGGATATCGTCGTCGTGTCGATCGACGGCGTGCGCGGCGCGTTCGAGGCCATGAAGCAGGGCAAGCTGAACGTCACCATCGAGTGCAATCCGCTGCTCGGCCCCATCCTCATGCAGACCGCCCAGGCCGTCGCGGCCGGCAAGCCGGTCGCCAGGCGCATCACCGTCGAGGAAGGCGTGTTCCCGGCGGAGGTCGCGGCCAGGGAACTCCCGAACCGCAAGTACTGAGTCGGCCATGGTCGACGCCAAGCAGCCGGTCCTGGAAGCGGCCGGCATCCACGTCCAGTTCCCGGGGGTGAAGGCGCTGTCCGATGCCGGCCTGCGCCTGTACCCCGGCGAAGTCCACACGCTGATGGGCCAGAACGGCGCCGGCAAGTCCACGCTGATCAAGGTGCTCACCGGCGTCCACCAGCCGGATGCCGGCGCCATCGTGCTGGGCGGCCGGGCCATCGCGCCGCGTTCGACCCAGCATGCGCAGGACCTGGGCATCAGCACCGTGTACCAGGAAGTGAACCTGTGCCCCAACCTGTCGGTCGCGGAAAACGTCTTCATCGGCCGTTATCCGCGCCGCTGGGGCATGATCGACTGGCGCGCCATGCGCGCGCAGGCCGCGGCCCTGCTGGCGCGCCTGCAGGTCCGGGTCGACGTGGGCAAGCCGCTGGCCGGCTATCCGCTGGCCATCCAGCAGATGGTGGCGATCGCGCGCGCCCTGAATACCGAGTCGCGCGTGCTGATCCTCGACGAACCCACGTCCAGCCTCGACGAAGCCGAGGTGCAGACCCTGTTCGCCGTGCTGCGCCGCCTGCGCGACGAGGGCATGGCGATCCTGTTCGTCACCCATTTCCTCGACCAGACCTATGCCATTTCCGACCGCATCACCGTGATGCGCAACGGCGAGCGCGAAGGCGAATACCCGTGCGCTGACCTGTCGCGCCTGGCGCTGGTGAACAAGATGATCGGCGCACCGGGCGACAGCGGCGGGCAGGAGGAAGCGGAGACGGCGCCCACCGCGCACGCGCCGGGGGAGGTATTCCTGGCCGCGCGCGGCATCGCGCGCAAGGGCGTGCTGGCGCCCGTCGACCTGGAGGTGCGGCGCGGCGAGCTGCTGGGCCTCGCGGGCCTGCTGGGCTCGGGCCGTACCGAGACGGCGCGCCTGCTGTTCGGCGCCGACCGCATGGATGCCGGTCATGTCGACATCGACGGCAAGTCGCACACCTTCGGCACTCCGCGCGACGCCATCGCCCAGGGCATCGCGTTCTGTTCCGAGGACCGCAAGCACGAAGGCGCGATCCTGCCGCTGTCGGTGCGCGAGAACCTGGTGCTGGCGCTGCAGGCGCGCCAGGGCATCTGGCGCGCGATCCCGATGAAACGCCAGCAGCAGCTGGCCAACGACTACGTCAGGTGGCTGGGCATCAAGACGGCCGGCATCGAGGCGCCGATCGGCACGCTGTCGGGCGGCAACCAGCAGAAGGTCCTGCTGGCGCGCTGGCTGGCGCTCGATCCGGCCCTGCTCATCCTCGACGAACCGACGCGCGGCATCGACGTGCGCGCCAAGCAGGAGATCATGGATTACGTGGGTTCGCTGTGCCGCAAGGGCATGTCCATCCTGTTCATCTCGTCCGAGCTGCCGGAAGTGCTGCGCGTGGCCGACCGCATGGTCGTCATGCGCGACCGCAAGGCCTGCGGCGAGTACCGCCGCGGGGAACTCGACGAGACCTCGGTGCTGCACGTGATCGCGGGGGAGGGGGCATGAACGCGCGCGTACAGGACTCGCAACCAACCGACCGGACCGGCGCACGCCGGGCGTGGCGCGCGCATCCGCTGGTACGCCCGCTCGGCGCGCTGCTGGTACTGCTGGTGCTGGACGCCGTCCTCGTCCCCGGCTTCTTCCGCCTCGAGATCAAGGACGGCCACCTGTACGGCAGCGTGGTCGACATTCTCAACCGCGCCGCGCCGCTGATGCTGGCCGCGCTCGGGATGACGCTGGTGATCGCCACGCGCGGCATCGACATCTCGGTGGGCGCCGTGGTCGCGCTGTCCGGCACCGTGGCCGCCATGCTGGTCGGCGAGCGGCCGATGGCCCTGGCCCTGGGCGCGTCGTTCGGCGTCGCGCTGCTGTGCGGGCTGTGGAACGGCGTGCTGGTGGCCGGCATCAAGCTGCAGCCGATCGTCGCCACGCTGATCCTGATGGTGGCGGGGCGCGGCCTGGCCCAGTTGCTGACGGACGGGCAGATCGTCACGGTCTACCACGAACCGTTCTTCTTCCTCGGCAGCGGCTACCTGCTCGGGCTGCCGTTCTCGCTGTACGTCGTGGCGGGCGTGTTCGCGGCCACGCTGTTGCTGGTCAGGAAGACGGCGCTGGGCCTGTTCATCCAGGCGGTCGGCATCAACCCGGTGGCGGCGCGCCTGGCCGGGCTGCGCACGGCCACGCTGGTGGTCTTCGTCTACGTGTTCTGCAGCGCCTGCGCCGGCCTGGCCGGCATGCTGACGGCGTCCAACATCAAGAGCGCGGACGCCAACAACGCCGGCCTGCTGCTGGAGCTGGACGCGATCCTGGCCGTCACGCTGGGCGGCACCTCGCTCGCCGGCGGCCGGTTCAGCCTGGTGGGCAGCATGGTCGGCGCGCTGATCATCCAGACGCTGACCTACACGATCTATTCGCTGGGCGTGCCGCCCGAGGTGAACATGGTCGTCAAGTCCATCGTCGTGTTCGTCGTCTGCATCTCGCAGTCGGGCGAGTTCCGCAACCTGATCCGCCGGAGGGCCGCATGAGCGCCATCGCCGACAACGCGCGCGGCGCCGCCGCCGCGCCCTGGTTCACGTCCGCCGTCACCGTCGTGCTGCTGGCGGCCATGCTCGGCATCGGCGGGGCCGCCTATCCCGGCTTCCTGTCGCTGCAGGTGGGCTTCAACCTGCTGATCGACAATGCCTTCCTGCTGGTGCTGGCGATCGGCATGGGCTTCGTCATCCTGTCCGGCGGGATCGACCTGTCGGTCGGCGCGGTGCTGGCGCTGTCGACGATGGTCACGGCCTGGCTGCTGCAGACGGCGCACTGGCATCCGGCCCTCGTCATCCTCGCCGTGCTGGCGCTGGGCGCCTGCTTCGGCGGCGCGATGGGCCTGATCATCCACGCGTTCCGGCTGCAGCCCTTCATCGTCACGCTGGCCGGCATGTTCCTGGCGCGCGGGCTGTGCTACCTGATCGGCACCGAATCGATCACCATCGACGAACCGTTCTTCACGGCGGTGTCGCAGGCGCAGATCCCGTTCCTGGGCGGCTTCCTGTCGCCGGGCGCCATCGTGGCGCTGGTGGTGCTGCTGCTGGCGGTGTGGCTGGCCCACTTCACGGCCTTCGGCCGCGCCGTCTACGCCGTCGGCGGCAACGAGCAGTCGGCCGCGATGATGGGCCTGGACGTCGGCCGCACCAAGGTCGCCGTGTACGCGCTGTCCGGCCTGTGCGCCGCGCTGGCCGGCGTGCTGTTCGCGTTCTACATGCTGTCCGGCTACGGGCTGCACGGGCAGGGGATCGAGCTCGACGCGATCGCCGCCGTCGTCATCGGCGGCACGCTGCTCACCGGCGGCTACGGCTACATCGCCGGGGCGCTGTCGGGCGTGCTGGTGCTGGGCGCGATCCAGACGCTGATCGCGTTCGACGGCACGCTCAGCGCGTGGTGGACCAGGATCGTCATCGGGGCGCTGCTGTTCGTCTTTTGCGTCGTGCAGAGGGTGGTGGGCGGCAGGGCCGGCTAGCGTATCCGGCCGCCCCGGCCAGGCGCCGCGTCCAGCGTCCGCGGCGCGAAAAAAAAACACCATGAACCGGAGATCAACATGCTCAAGACCCTCGTCACGTCCATCCTGCTCGCCGCAACGGCGCTGGCCCACGCCGCCAATCCCGTCACCACGAAGATCTTCACCGCCGACCCCGCCGCGCTGGTCGACAACGGCCGCGTCTACCTGTACGTCGGCCACGACGAGGCCCCGGCGGGCGGCAAGGAATACGTGATGAACGAGTGGCGCGTGTTTTCCAGCTGCGACATGCAGACCTGGACCGCGCATCCGGACCCGGTGCCGTTCACCACCTTCACATGGGCCGGCCGCGATGCCTGGGCCAGCGATATCGCCAAGCGCAACGGCAAGTACTACTTGTATACGACCGTCGACCACGCGACCATCCCCGGCAAGGCGATCGGCGTGGCCGTCGCCGACAGCCCCACCGGCCCGTTCGTCGACGCCCGCGGCTCGGCCCTCGTCACCAACGACATGACGCGCGAGACCGACATCGCCTGGGACGACATCGACCCGGCCGTGTTCGTCGACGACGATGGCCAGGCCTACCTGTACTGGGGTAATACGGTGATGAAGTACGCGAAGCTGAAGCCGAACATGATCGAGCTGGACGGCCCGATCCACACGGTGGGCCTGGACAACTTCGTCGAGGCGTCCTACCTGTACAAGCACGCCGGCACGTACTACCTCACGTATTCGCGCCATTTCCCGGAAGAGACCGTCGTCATGACGGGGCCGAGCGCCACCGGGCCGTGGGCCTTCGGCGGCGTGGTGATGGAAAAGAACAGCGGGGTCAAGACCATCCACCAGGCCATCGTCGACTTCAACGGCAAGTCGTACATCTTCTACCACAACGCCAAGCTGCCGGGCGGCGGCGAGTTCCGCCGCTCG
>DAMAFT010000316.1:0-5631 GCA_031995805.1 Massilia sp. | reverse complement strand
GCCTTGTCATCCACGCGCCAGCTCTCGATGACGAGGGTGCCGGCGCGCGCCGGCGCGGCCGCTGCCGCGGCCAGGGCCAGGACCGCGGCGTGGAAGACAAACGGCAGCCGGCGCAGTCGCATCCGCGCACTCCCTTCATTCATGGCGATCGCGCGATCTTAGCATTGGCGCCCTTCAGAAATGCGCATACGGGTTCTTGCGCTGGATGGCGAAATACTGCCACGCCGTGCCGGCCACGCTGCCCGAACTGGTGAAGTCCGCATTCCCGTTGCGCGTGGCGTAGGGCATGACGTGCAGCTTGTCGGCCATGTAGTTCAGCGATTCCAGCAGGTCGTCCGCCGTATTGCCGGCGCAGGTCATGCCCGGCGCGCCCTGGCGCATGGCCATGATCGCGCCCAGGCTGCCCTCGCTCCAGACGAACGGCGCGGACGAGGGCACGCCGTCGTAGATGACGTCGTAGAAGCCGGCGATGCCGCCGACCTTGCGCGACGGGTAATCCAGCTTGCCCGTCGCCGTGAAATAGTCGCACATGGCGGGCAGCGCGGCGGCGAAGTTCTGGCCGCTGCTGCCCGTGTTCCCCAGCGCCAGCACCGACCACGAATAATTGTCGAGATAGCGCTCGCTGGTGTTCAGGGTATTCGTGTTGGCGTCGTAGCCGCCCAGGAAGCGGCTGCCGTTCCACAGGCTTTCCGACATGGCGCGCAAGTCGTTCGCCGCCGCCAGGTACTGGCTGCCGCCGTTCAGCGCGTAGTACTGGTGCATGCTGGCGTAGGCGTCGAGCTGGTGCTCCAGCGCGTAGATACCGGCCCGTCCGGCCACGTAGTTGGTCGGCGCGAAGCGCAGGCCGCGCCGGGCGGCGTTGTTGACGGTGATCGTCACCAGTTCGCCCAGCAGGTAGTCGTGCAGCTTCTTCGACATGGCCAGGTACTTGGTGCTGTTGAAGGCCTTCTGGTAGGTGTTCAGCGCGATGCCCAGCCAGGCGTTCGAGCCGGCGATGCGCATGTCCACGCCCGGATTGGCGTCGCTGCCGTCGGCCAGGTACGAGAAGACCCAGGCGCCCGACGGGCCCTGCAGCCTGGCCATGGCGTTCAGCACGAGGTCGGCGTGGGCCTGGTCGCCGGCCTGGCTGAAGGCGATCACGGCCAGCGCCTGGTCGTACAGGAAGGCCGAATCCATGTCGCGGAAGCTGCGCACCAGTTTCCCGGCGCCGTACGGGCCGCCGCTGATCGTGGCCGTGTTCATCAGCGCCTGCAGGCCGGCGATCTGCGGATTGGCGGATGTGGTGGCCGCCGGGAAGTAGGAGGCCGTATAGGCTGTCAGCGTGGCCGGGTCGAGCGGCAGCGACAGCTTGGTCGTGGTGGTCACGCGGCCGCTGCAGGTGCCCGCCGCCGCATTGCAGTTGGACGCCGACAGCGGGCTGGCGCCGTTCGGATACAGCACCAGCACGGCGCGGTCGGCACTGCCCACCGTGCGCGGGATGGCGACGGTGAACGTGCCGTTGGCGGCGATGGTGGCCGTCGCGTCGGCCTGCCAGTAGAACACGTCGCCATGCAGGAACACGCCGATGCGGTAGTTCTGCACGCTGCCGGCCGGCAGCGTGTGCGCCCCGCTCCACGTGGTTTGCCCCGCCGCCTGCGTCAGCTGGGAGACGCCGAAGGTCACCGCCGGCGGCGCCGCCAGCGGCGGCTCGTTGTACGGGAAGTCCAGCCCCGACCACACCGGCCAGGGCGACTTCTGCACGGCCGCCGGCACGGCGCTCGCCTGCCCGGCCAGCAGCGCCACCCGCCCTTCGGCCGCGCCGGATCCGCCGTCGCTGCAACCGCCCAGCGCCGCCAGGCCCACGCCCAGCGCCGCCGCCTTCCACCCACGCTTGCTACCGTTCACGTCACGCATCGTTGCCTCCTCGTCGAGAACTGCACGCCGGCCGCCGGCGGCGGCCGGATACTGCCTCTTGGCGCCCGCGCCTTACCAGTCCGCGCCGATGCGCAGGCCGAACATGCGCGGATCGTTGTACTGGCCGATCACGTAGCCCGGGTCGACGATGCGCGCATTGTTCTTCGCAAAGACGTCGCTCAGGTTGTTGACGTACAGCTCCGCGTGCCACTTGCCGCTCGGCGCCGTCAGGCGCACCGAGGCGTCGTAGGTGGCGTAGGCCTTCTGCATGTTGCCGATGTGCGGGTTGTCCAGGTTCTGGATGCTGAAGTACATCTTGTCCTGCCAGCGCGCCGACAGGCGCGGCGTCAGCATGTAGTCGTTCGGCAGCATGACGTCCTGGGAGGCTTCCAGGCGCAGCGTGTTGTGCGGCGCGTTCGGCAGGTCGTTGCCGACCACGTCGTACGGGAACTTGCCGATCAGGTTCGGGTTCGTACCGCTGTAGCGCACGCAGGCCGGCACGCCATAGGTCTCGCGGAACGGGGCGCAGGGCACGTCGCGCCAGGTCTGCACGTAGTCCGGATACGAGGTCACCTTGGCACGCAGGTGCGAGTAGGCGAAGTTCAACTGGGCGCCCGTCCACGGCCGGTACTTGCCTTCCAGTTCCAGGCCCGAGATCGTGGCGCGCGCGGCATTGGTGGTGCCGTACAGGACGGCCGCGTCGCAGGCCGGATTCGCGGCGGTACACGGAATCGCCGGGATGATCTTGCCCATCTGGACCGCGCCGGTCATCTGCATGTCCTTGTAGCGGCTGTAGAAGGCGGTGGCCGACACGGCCAGGCGGTTGTCCAGCATCCGGCCCTTGTAGCCGATCTCGAAGTTGGTCAGCGTTTCCGGTTTCCACGGCAGGAAGGTGTAGTGCGGGCCCGGCGTCATGTCGGCGCAGTTGCCGTTCAGGCCGCGCGCGCAGATGTTCTGCTTGTCGCTGAAGCCGCCGGCCTTGTAGCCGGTGGCCAGCGACGAGTACAGGAAGTCGGTCGCGGTCGGCTGGTAGCTGACGCCCAGGCGCCAGGTAAACTTGTTCCAGGCGTCGCGGTTGCTGCTGACGTCCGGGACGATGGCCGGATTCAGCCCCCCGATGCCGTAGTAGGCGCCCATGCCGGGCTTGAGGTCGGTGCTGTTGAAGTAGCGGCCCGGCACCGGGGTGTACTGGCCGTTGAAGTAGGAATACGGGTCGCCGCTGGTGCCGGAATCGTAGAACTTGCCGTTCTTGTCTTCGCGCACGTCGCGCGTCATGCGCCCGCCCACGGTCAGGTTCCATTTCGGCGCGAAGGCCCAGTCGACCTGGCCGAAGGCCGCCTTGGAGTCGGACTGGCGGTCGGTCTGGCTGTACAGGTAGTAATAGGGCTGGCCCGGCACCTGCACCATCGACGAGATGTCGTCCTCGCCGAATTCGATCGCGTTCTTTTCGTGCATCCAGAACAGGCCGGTCACGTAGCGCAGGCTGCCGTGCTCGCCGCGCAGCTGCAGCTCGTTGACGGTGGTCTTGAACTTCGACGAATTGGTGAAGGTGGCCGTGTCGTTCAGGATGCCGCCGTAGATGTCGATGTCGCCGGCGAGCGGCTGGTAGCCGGCGTCGCCGTCGCGGATCTGGCGCCGCTTCTGCACCGCGTACGACGCGTTCCACTCGACCGTCGTGCTGGCCGACGGCGACCAGGTCAGGCGGCTGCGCCAGGTGTCGATGCTCCAGTCCAGTTCGCCGGGTACGTTGATCTTGACGTCCCACTGGTCGCCCGGGCAGGCATAGGCCGTGCCGGCCGCCATCCTGCAATCCTTGAGGGCGATGTCGCCGGCGCCCTTGTTGGTGTAGCGCTCGTAGGTGCCCAGCCATTGCAGGCTGTCGCCGAGGCGCCAGCGGCCCTGCAGGCGCGCCGCCCACTCGTTTTTGTTGCCATAGGCTTCGTCGGCGCCGACCGGGCGGTTGTGGCGCTGGTCGACGTCCGGGATGACGTTGCCGGACGCGTCGCGCGCCGGCACGATGCCGTACTGCGGGAAGTTCGCGGCATAGAAATCCTGCTGCTGGTTCAGGTAGCTATCGCGCTTGATGGCCATCATCGTGGCGCGCATCGCGAAGTTGTCGCTGACGGGGATGTTCTGCGCGGCCGTCACCTGGCGCAGGTTGTAGTTGCCGAGCGTGACCGTGCCGTGGCCGTCGGTCGAGCCGAACTCCGGCTTGGCCGGGATGATGTTGATGCTGCCGCCGGTGGCGTTGCGGCCGAACAGCGTGCCCTGCGGGCCGCGCAGCACCTCGACCTGCTCCAGGTCGAACAGCAGCGACAGCGCCGACTGCGGCCGCGGCGTGTAGATGCCGTCCACGTGCAGGCTGACGGCCGGGTTGCCGATCTCGGTGAAGTCGTTGCTGCTGACGCCGCGCATCGAGATCTTCACGCCCGAGCTGCCGTCGGTGGCGCTGCCCAGCTGCAGGTTGGGCACTTCGCCGCTCAGGCCGCGGATGTCGGTGATGCCCTTGCGCGTCAGTTCGTCCTGGGTGACGGCGGTCATCGCGACCGGCGTCTTGAGCAGCGACGTCGAGTGGCGGGTGGCGGTGACCACCACTTCGGGGATGGCGTTGGCGTCGGCCTGCGCGGCGGCGGGCGTGGCGGGCGCGGCGGCCGTAGCGCCGTCCTGCTGGGCGAACGCCGGCCAGGCGGCGCAGCTGCAGGCGCCGGCGACCGCCATGCTGATGAGGGTTTTCCTTGTGCTCGGTACGGACATGCGAATGCTCCTGGTTTTTATGAAAATGGTGGACCACACGGCGCCGCCGTGGACAAGTCCTGCTTGGGGAATGGATGGAAGCGGCTGGCGGAAAACGTCAGCCGCCGGGCGCCGGACGGCGCCAGGCGCGTATCCTGTGGCCGGCGGCGGCGTACCACAGGATCAGCGCATAACAGGGCAGCAGCAGCCAGTAGGCGCTGCGCGAACCGGAAACGTCGGCCAGGCGGCCGTACAGCAGCGGCAGCACGGCGCCGCCGGAAATCGCCATGATCAGGACGGCGGCGCCGCTCGCGGTATGGCGCCCCAGCCCCTGCAGGGCCAGCGGCCAGATCGCCGGCCAGACCATCGCATTGGCCAGGCCGAGCAGCGCCAGGCACATGACGGTGTCCGGCACCAGCGGCACGCCGCTCCAGCCGAGCAGCGCGCCGGCGATGGCGTGCGACTGCGTCGAACCGGTGGCCACGCCGACGGTCAGCACCAGGCCCGCCAGCGCGGACAATACCAGCGCGCCCTGCTGCGACAGCCGGCGCGGGATCGCGACGACCCCGACCAGGTAGCCGATCACCATGCAGACCATCGTGTACGACGTCAGCACGCCGAAGTTGGCGACGTTCAGCTCGTGGCCGTACAGGCCGATGGTGTCGCCGGCGATGACTTCGACGCCGACGTAGGCGAACAGCGCCAGCGCGCCCAGCACCAGTTGCGGGAACTGCAGCACGCCGCCGCGCCCGGCCGCCGGCGCGCCCTCGGCGTCGGCCTCGGGCGGGATGTCGGGCAGGCTGGAGACGTGGATGAACGCCATGATCGCGAACAGCGCGGCCGCCATGCAGGCATACGGGAACACCAGCCGCTGCGACAGCGACGCGCGCATCGCTTCGCGCGCGGCCGGCGCGAGCGCTTCCAGCGCGGTGTGCGAGAAGCTGTCGATATCGGCCAGCATCAGCGAGGAAAACACCAGCGGCACGACGACGCCGGCGCCCTTGT
>DAMAFT010000315.1:0-5643 GCA_031995805.1 Massilia sp. | reverse complement strand
CGCCCAGCACGGCGCAGGCGGCGCCGGCCAGCAGCAGGCCGGCGCCGAGGCGCCGGCGCGTGGCCAGCGCATGCGCCAGCGCCATCGCACCGCCCCATACGGCCAGCAGCACCAGCGGCGAATAATCGTCGACCTGGACCACGGCGACGGCCAGCAGCAGCATGAACAGCAGCGCCGGCGCGACCAGGCGCAACGCGCGCAGCCAGGCCGCGCCCGGCGCCGGCTGGCCGGCCGTGGCCAGCGCCAGGCAGTGGGCGCTGAGCAGGGCCAGCGCCAGCTTGGCGAATTCGACCGGCTGCAGGTCGAACACGCCGGTTTCGCTGCCGAACGCCACCTGCAGCACCAGGCCGGCCAGGGCCGCGCCGGCCAGCGCCAGCAGCGCCAGCTCGACCCGCGCCTGGGCCGGCGGCAGTGCCGGGCGCACGAAGGCCGCCAGCAGGCAGGCGCCGGCGCCGAGCGCGACCATGGCCGCCGTCTTGCCGGCGTGGCGCAACCAGGACGTGTCGCCCGCGCCGAGTCCCAGTTCGAGCTGGGCCAGCAGGCCGACCGCCAGCAGCAGCACGGCCGCGGCCACGGCCGGATCGAGGCGGCGCGGTGCCAGCAGCGCATGCCACAGGGCGGCCCAGGCGGGCAGCAGGGCCAGGCCGGCGCCGACCGGGGCGCCGCCGCGCTGCAGCCATAGTTGCGCCAGGCCGCAGGACAGCAGCAGCACGCCGAGGAAGGCGCGCAGGGCGGCGCCGGCGCGGGCGGTGCGCATCGTGCGCCCGGCGCGCAATCCGCCGGCGGCGACGGCCGTGGCTGCGGCCAGGGCCGCGGCCAGCCCGGCCAGCAGCGGCACCTGGGCCGCGGGCGGCAGGCGCCACGGCGCGCGTTCGGCCCAGGTCCAGGCGACGCCGTCGGGCAGGCGGGCGCGCGTCTCGCGGTACAGGGCGACGCCGCTCACGGGACGCAGGTGCAGCACGTCGCCGTTCGGTGCGAGCAGGAAGCGGGTGCGGCCGGCAACCAGCGCCTGGCCTGGCGCCGGCGCCAGGCGCTCCTCGCGCTGCGCCAGCAGGCCGGCGCGTCCGCCCGCGTGCAGCAGCAGCGGCGCGGCGTCCGCGCCGGTGGCCGCGGCCAGCAGCAGGACGCCGTGTTCGCGCGCGATGGTGGCGGCCGGCGCCGCCAGGCCGGCGATGGCGATGCGGTTGCCGCAATCGAGGTTGCCGCCGAAGACCAGCGGCCGTGCCAGCGCGAGGGCGGCGGGCGCGATGCGGTTCCACAGCGCGGCGACGCGGGTGCCGACGCGCGCGTCCGGGCAGGCCGGCTGCACGGCGCCGTCGCGCCGCAGCAGGGCGCCGTCGTAGCGCCAGCGCGTGCCGGCGCCGGCCAGCTCGACGCCGTCGGCGTCCGCCGCCGTGACCATGAACGTGGCGGTCCCGAGCTGGAAGCGCTGCCCGGCCGCCGGCGCCACGCTGCCGCTGCGGCGGCGCACGTCGCCATCCTGCAGCAGCAGGCGCGCGGCGCCGGTATTCGACAACCACCAGCCGCCGTCGGCGTCGCGGCGCAGGCGCAGCTGCTCGTCGTCCGCCAGCGGCGCGGCCAGCGCCTGGCGCCCCAGGGTCACGGCGGCGCCGCGCGCGAGCGTGACGGTGATCTGTTCCGGCATCCAGGCGGCGGGCGCGCGCAGCAGGGCCAGCAACTGCAGCGCGCAGGCCAGCAGCAGCGCGGCTGCCGCGAGGGCGCGGGCGGACAGGCGCAGGGCCGTCATGCGGCCGCCCGCGCCGCGTGCGACAAGGCGGAATGCACGCGCACGGCATCGACGGCCGCCGCCAGCAGGCGGCTGATCTCGAGCGCGTGGCGCGGGCGCCGGCGCGGATCGGGGGCCAGCAGGGCGCGCAGCAGGGCCAGCAGGGCATCGCGCGCCGGTATGGCCACCTGCACGTCGCCAGGCGCACGGCCCAGCGCGTGGCGGACGAACAGCGCGGCTTCGTCGGCCGCCAGCGTCTCCGGCTGCGCGCCGTGCGTCGCCAGCAGGCGCGCGGCGGCCGCGCCGCCGTGTTCGTGGCGCGCCTGGATGCAGCGCGCGCCGTAGCGCAGCACGGTGCCGGTGACGAGGTGGTAGAGCAGGGCGCCGAGCGCAAAATAGTCGCTGCGCGCATCGGTGCGGTAGCGCTCGTCGGCATCGGGGAAGAACTGTTCGGGCGCCTGCCAGCCGGCGGTGCCGGCATACGAATGCGCGCCGGCATCGAGCAGCGGGCGGTTGGTGCCGAAATCGGCCAGTTTCACGGCGCCGCGGCCGGCGTCGAGCAGCAGGTTCGACGGTTTCAGGTCGAGATAGCGCCAGCCGTACTGGTGCACCTTGGCGAGCGCCTGGTTGACTTGTCCGGTCCAGTCCAGCGCCTGCAGGCAGCCGACCGCATCGCCGCGGGCGCGCAGGGCCGCCAGGTGGTGCGCCAGGTCGCCGTCCAGCAGTTCCAGCGCCATCGCCGGCAGGCCCTCGTGCATGCCGCTGTCGAGCAGGCGCACGACGTGGCGGCGGTCCCAGGGCTGGAGCGCGCGCAGGAAGGCGATCTCGGCCTCGGCGCAGGCGCTCCAGCGCGCCCGCTGCGGCGGCAACGCCAGCGCCATCTGTTCATGGTTGACGAGTTTCAACGCGGCCGGCTGCCCGGTCTCCAGCGACTCGGCGCGCCACACGACGCCATAACTGGACCCCGCCAACCGCTCGCGCAGGCGCCAGGCTGCCCCGTCCAGTGCCACGATATCGCCCGCATCCGCCATCCCCGCCTCCCTCCGCAACGGCCACATGCCGCCACCCACCCTAGCCGGGGGCCGCAGAAAACCCGGGGTCGGAACACGTTTTGCTCAATGGCGCTGCGGATGGTTTTGCATTGCAAAGGGATTGGCCGTGAAAGAATATTTCAAGATTAGCTGATTAATGAAATATTCTTGCGATATACCGAGTGGTGGTTCCGCGTTTCATACCTGACTTGCCGATCTGGCAACTGCCCTTCTGCGGTCATGACTCGGTTTTCGGGCGTAAAAAAACCGCGCACGGGGCGCGGTTCGTTGGAGAGAGGAGGGATCAGCGGTGGCGGTCCCAGCCGCCGTGGCCGCGGCCGCCGCGGTCATGGTGGTCCCAGCCGCGGTCGCGGCCGCGATCCCAACCGCGGTCCCAGCCACGGCCGCCGCGGTCGATGACGACCACGTCCGGGCGGCGGTCGTAGTAGTAGCGCGGCGGCGGCGGCGCGTAGTACGGACGCGATTCGACGTAGACCGGGGCGGGCTGGTAATAGCCGGACGAATAGCCGGACGAATAGCCCGACGCGTAATAGCCGGACGACGCGTAGCCGCGGTCGCGGTAATAATAGTCGTCGTTGGTGCGCACCGAATTGCCCACCACGGCGCCGAGCGCGCCGCCGACCAGTGCGCCGTCGCGTCCGCCCACACTGCCGCCGATGGCTGCGCCGGCAATGGCGCCAACGGCAGTGTTGACGCCCCGATCGCTAGCCATTGCCGTGGAGGACACGGCGGCCGCGGCCAGGAGTACCGCACCAAAGCATTTTTTGTTCAACATGGCTTTTCCTTCAGCCGCAACGGGGATCGGGATGATCGGACGACGTCGGGCATGCAAGCATCATAGATCCGGCCGCCGGTGCTGCCACGTGTTAATACGAATTCTTACATCTGCATCCGCGGCCGTAACATATCTTTTGACAAGCCCGCACGCCCTTGTACTGCGCCCCGGCCGCCCCATCTAGGAATCCCGTCAATCTTTCTTTGAATTCATGGCTCGTCGACGCAGCGGACTGTCCCTCTTGATCATTCTTGCCGTCCTGCACGGTTACCTCGCCCTGCGCCTGCTGCCCGCCATGGACATTGGCCTGGCCGGCACGGCGCTCGGGGTGGCGCTGCTGGCGGTCTCCGCCGTGCTGGTGCGCATCGGCCTGGTGGCGCCGACGTTGCGGCGCTCGCGCTGGTCCGAGCAGATGGGCTGGGCGGGCGTGCTGGCAATGGGCCTGTTTTCTTCGCTGTTCGTGCTGACCCTGCTGCGCGACGTGCTGTTGACGATCCTGCACCTCGCCGGCGCCGGCGGCCCGGCCTTCGTGCGCGGCAGCGCGCTGGCGGTGCCGCTGCTGGCGCTGGCCGTGACGGCCGTCGGCTTCGTCAATGCGCGCCGCGTCGCCCGTGTCGTGAAGGTCGACGTGCCGATCCCCGGCCTTCCGGAAGCATTGCACGGCTATGCGATCGCCCAGATCTCCGACATCCACGTCGGCCCCACCATCCGCCGTCCCTACCTGAACGCCATCGTCACCCGGGTCAATGCGTTGAAGCCGGATGCGATCGCGGTGACGGGCGACCTGGTCGACGGCAGCGTGCAGCGGCTGGCCCTGCACACGGAGCCGCTGGCGCGACTGGAAGCGCCGGACGGTACCTTTTTTGTCACCGGCAACCACGAATACTATTCCGGTGCCGAGCAGTGGATCGCCGAAGTGCGCCGCCTGGGCCTGCGCGTGCTGATGAACGAACACGTGATCCGGCGCCGCGGCGATGCGGCGCTGGTGATTGCCGGCGTCACCGATTACACGGCCCACCTGTTCCATCCGGAACACCGCAGCGACCCGCGCCGGGCGCTGGCGGGCGCGCCGGACGACGCCGCCGTGCGCATCCTGCTGGCGCACCAGCCGCGCAGCGCGCCGGCCGCGGCCGATGCCGGCTTCGACCTGCAATTGTCGGGTCACACGCATGGCGGACAATTCTTCCCGTGGAATCTGTTCGTGCCGCTGCAACAGCCGTTCGTCGCCGGCCTGAACCGGGTGCGTTCGCTGTGGGTATATACCAGCCGTGGCACCGGCTACTGGGGCCCGCCGAAGCGCTTCGGCGCACCGTCCGAGATCACGCTCGTGCGCCTGGTGCCCGCCATGCCATAAATACTGCACATATATTTACGGCAACAAATTTCCCCGCCGAACTGACGGATGCGCTATCGTTGGCGTCTTTGACCCCACTTGAAGGATTCCGCGCATGAATCGCCGTACCCGTCTGCCTGCCCTGACCCTCCTCGCCGCCGCCCTGCTGGGCGGCGGCGCGCATGCCGCCACGCCGGGCAATGACCCGGCCGCGCTCGCCAAGGTGCGCGATACGGCGTTGCAGAGCGATTATGCCTACCAGCGCCTGGAAGACCTGACCGACCTGGTCGGCCCGCGCCTGTCCGGTTCGCCGGGCGCCGCCGCTGCCGTGAAGCAGGTGGCGGACGAGATGCGCAAGCTGGGCGCCAAGGTCACGCTGCAGCCGGTCAAGGTGCCACACTGGGTCCGCGGCGCCGAGACGGGATCGCTGGTCGAGTACGCCGGCCGGCCGGAAGGCGTCGCGCAGAAGGTCGTGCTGGCCGCGCTGGGCGGCTCGGGCGCGACGCCGGCCGCCGGCATCAAGGCCCAGGTGATCGTGGTGCGCACCTTCGAGGAACTGAAGGCGCGCGCGGCCGAGGTGAAGGGCCGCATCGTGCTGTTCGACGTGCCGTTCGACCAGAAGATGGCCGACCGCGGCCTGGCCGGTCCGGCCTACGGCCAGGCCGTCGCCTTCCGCGGCGCCGGTCCGCGCATGGCTGCGGAGATGGGCGCGGCGGCCGCGCTGGTGCGCGCCGTCGGCGGCGCCGCCTACCGCATC
>DAMAFT010000314.1:0-5644 GCA_031995805.1 Massilia sp. | reverse complement strand
ACCACACCAACAACGCCGTCTACGTGCGCTGGTGCGAACAGGCCGGCTGGGCCCACTCCGAGGCGCTCGGACTGGCGCTGGCCGACTACCGCCGGCTCGACCGCGCCATGGCGATCCGGCACGCCGACTACGATTACCTGCTGCCCACCTTCGCGGGCGAGGCGCTGGTGCTGGGCACCTGGCTGGTGGGCGGCGACGGCAGGCTGGCGATGGCGCGCCGGTTCCAGCTGGTGCGCGAGCGCGACGGCGCCACCGTGCTGCGGGGACGCTGGGACCTCGTCTGCATCGAGATAGGCAGCGGCCGTCCCCGCCGCATGCCGCAGGAATTCATCGACGCCTACGTGCCGGTCGTGGTCGCGGCCTGAGCCGCCGGCCGGGCCAGTGCCGCCTGGGGCACGTCAAGGCGGCGCTGGGGAAGTGTGTCAATACTGCGCACGATTGACCCGGGTCATTTGACACAGACATGACGCCATGTCACCATCAGTTTCTTGACTGCAATATCAGTCGCCAACCGAACCGGGAGTCCCCCCACATGAGCGCCGCCGACCTGTCATTCTCCACGCCTGGCCTGCACGCCCTCCTCGCAGGCATGCCATCCACCGAGCTCGACGGTCTCGACTTCGGCCTCATCGGCTTCGATTCGGCAACCAATGTCGTGCTGTACAACCGCACCGAATCCGAAGCGGCCGGCCTGGCCCCGGTGCGCGTCCTGCACCAGCCGCTGTTCACCAACGTGGCGCCGTGCATGAACAACTTCATGGTGGCCCAGCGCTTCGAGGACGCCGCCGACGATGGTGGCAGCCTGGACGAGACCATCGACTATGTGCTGACCCTGCGCATGCGCCCGGTGAAGGTCAGGCTGCGCCTGCTCGCCGAGCCCGGCCAGGCCACGCGCTACGTGCTGGTCCAGCGCAAGTAAGCCAGTGACGGCCCGTCGACGATGACCACCGAAGCCTGCGCGCACCTCGCCGCCGAACACGAAGCCCTGATCCAGTTCCTGTACCTGGCGCCCGTCGGCCTGGTGCAGGCCGGCATCGACGGCGAGATCGCGATGATCAACCCGGTCTCGGCCCAGTTGCTGATGCCGCTGGCGCGCGACGGCAGCCTGGCCAACCTGTTCGTCGCGCTGGAAGGCGTGGCGCCCGAACTGCGCCACCTGTGCGCGGCGTTCGCGCAGCCGAGCGGGATGATCTGCGACGGCCTGCACATCCACCTGAATGCCGGCGGCGCCGGCGTCCGGCGCCGGCCGCAGGTGCTGTCGCTGTCGCTGCTCAAGCTCGACGGCGAGCGCCTGATGGCGGTGCTGTCCGACGTCAGCGAGCAGGTGCGGCGCGAACGCCAGCTGCGCCAGAACGACGCCTGGCTGAACGCCCTGCTGACCAGCATCACCGATTATGCGCTGGTGGGCCTTGACAGCGCGGGCCGCGTGAACGACTGGAACCCGACCATCGGCCGCGTCACCGGCCATGGCGACGCCATCGTCGGTCGTCCTTATTCGGTGCTGTATCCGCCCGGGGCGACCACGGCCGAGCAGGTGCACGACCGCCTGCGCGAAGCCGACCAGAACGGCTGGTCGCTGGACGAGGGGCCGCGCCTGCGCGCCGACGGCAGCGAATTCTGGGCCAGCACGATGATCTCGCCGCTGCCGGACGGCGGGCACGCGCTGCGCGACGCCGGCGAGGCCGGCGATGCCGCCTACTGCATGGTGGTGCGCGACATCGGCGACAAGCGCGCCGCCATCGAGCACCGCCGCCGTTCGGCGTTTTCCGACCACCTCACCGGCGTGGCCAACCGGCGCGCCTTCTTCGAGGCCGCCGAGATGGAACTGGCGCGCCAGCGCCGCACGCCGCGCCCGACGGCGCTGGTCCTGATCGACGTCGACCGCTTCAAGGACGTCAACGACCGCCACGGCCATCCGGGCGGCGACGCCGTGCTGCGCGCGCTGGGCGGCCTGCTGGCCGGCGCCGTGCGCCAGGTCGACGTGGTGGCGCGCATCGGCGGTGAGGAATTCGCCGTGCTGCTGCCGTCGACGACGCTGGACGGCGCCGTCGCCGTGGCCGAGCAGCTGCGCCGGCTGGTGGCCGCGCAGGCGGTGCCGTTCGACGGCGCGCAGATCGCCTGCACGGTCAGCGCCGGGGTGGCCGCCAGCGCGGACGAAGCGGACACCCTGGACGCATTGATGAAGCGCGCCGACCGGGCGCTGTACGCCGCCAAGGCGAACGGCCGCGACCGGGTCGAGCGCTGGACCCAGCCTTGAGGAGCACGCGATGACACACGACGAACTCGCAAGCCAGGCCGAACGCATCGACGCCTACGAGGCGCTGGTGCAGTTCCTGTACCGCGCGCCGATCGGCCTGGTGCAGGCGAACCTCGACGGCGCCGTCGACATGCTCAACCCCATGTCGTCGAGCCTCCTGATGCCGCTCGTGCGCGACGGCAGCATGGACAACCTGTTCGAGGTGCTGCAGGACGTGGCGCCGCAACTGCGCGAACTGGCCGCGTCGTTCGGCCAGCCGTCCGGCGTCGTGTGCGAGGGCCTGCGCCTGCCGCTGGGCGCTGCCGCCGTCCCCGGCGGGCCGCAGGTATTGTCGCTGAGCGTGCTGAAGCTCGACGCCGACCGCCTGATGGCGACCGTCACCGACGCCACCGCCGAGATGCTGCGCGAACAGGAACGCCTGGCGCGCCGCCTGAAGACGCAGGCGCGCACCGACGCGCTGACCCGCATGCCGAATCGCGAGGCCGTGCTGGAACAGTTGCAGCAGATGCTGGCGCGGCCGGCGGGCGGCCCCGGCTTCGCACTGCTGTCGATGAATTGCGACCGCTTCCGCCAGATCAACGACGCCCACGGCCAGGCCGCCGGCGACCGCCTGCTGGTGCAGGTGGGCGAACGCATCCGCGGCGCGCTGCGCCCGCCCTGCGACCGCATCGACCCGCAGGCGGGAGCCGGCCAGATGGCCGCGCGCATCGGCGCCGACGAGTTCGCGGTACTGCTGGACGGACTGCGCGGGCGCGAGGACGCCGAGCGCGTCGCCGCGCGCCTGCTCGACACGCTGGGCCGCCCGCACGAACTGTTCGGCCAGGACGTCACCTGCACGCTGAGCATGGGCCTGGTGTGGAGCGGCGACGCCGGCGACTTCGCCGGCGAAATGCTGCGCGACGCCAGCACCGCCATGGTCGAGGCCAAGCGCGCGGGCGGCGCGCGCTGTACCGTGTTCGAGACGGCGATGCGCGAGCGCGCCGCACGCCGTGCCGACATCGAGGCCGAGCTGCGCCTGGCGCTGCTGGAACAGCAGTTGTTCGTGGTCTACCAGCCGGTGGTCGGGCTGGGCGAAGACGGCGGCATCGACCACGGCGCCGGCGTCGAGGCGCTGGTGCGCTGGCGCCATCCGCAGCGTGGCGTCGTGCCGCCGGTCGAGTTCATCGGCGTGGCCGAGGAATCGGGCCTGATCGGCGCGCTCGGCGACTTCGTGCTGCGCCGCGCCTGCCGCGACTTCGCGGCCTGGCAGCGCACGCTCGGTGCGCGCGCGCCGCGCCTGCTGGCCGTGAACCTGTCGCGCGCCCAGCTGGCCGAGCCGGGCTGGCCGGACACGGTGCGCGCGGTGCTGCGCGAGACCGGCATGGCGGCGCACCAGCTCCAGCTGGAAGTGACCGAGAGCCTGGCCGCCCAGGACCAGGAGGTGCAGCGGCGCCTGCACGAACTGAAAGGCATCGGCGTGACGCTGGCGCTGGACGATTTCGGCACCGGCTACTCGTCGCTGTCCAGCCTGCACCAGCTGCCGGTGGACACGGTCAAGATCGACCGTTCCTTCGTGTGCCAGGCCGACACCAGCAACCACCACCGCGTGCTGATCGAGGCGACGGTGAAGGTGGCGCAGAGCCTCGGCATGGGCACCGTGGCCGAAGGCATCGAGACCGGGGACCAGGCGCGGGTGGTGCGCGAGCTGCGCTGCGCCAAGGGACAGGGCTACCTGTTCAGCAGGCCGCTCGAGGAACAGGCGCTGCTGGCGTGGCTGGCCGCGGCGCACGCGAACGCCGTCCCCGCGTGACCGCCGCGGCCCCGCCTCAGTGCCTCAGCGCATCGCCAGCGGCGTGCGCCGGTGCGGCGGCAGGAACCCGGCGTCGAGCTGGACCAGGTCTTCCGCCGTGAGGTCGATGTCGAGCGCCTCGCGGTTGGCGCGCACGTGTTCCAGGCGCGCCGCCTTCGGGATCGTCACCACGCCCTCCTGGCGCAGCAGCCAGGCCAGCGCGATCTGCGCCGGCGTGCGCTCGTGGCGCCGCGCCACCGTGCGCAGCTGGGCGTTGCCGAGCAGCGCGGCCTGTTCGGCCGGCGTCGACTCCAGCGGCGAATACGCCATCACCGGGATGCCGCGCTCGCGGCACCAGCCCAGCAGGTCCCATTCGATGCCGCGCCGGGCCAGGTTGTACAGCACCTGGTTCGCCGCCACCCTGCCCCCGCCGGGCAGCGCCGCCGCTTCCAGCATGTCGTCGAGGTCGAAATTGGAGACGCCGTAGTCGCGGATCTTGCCGGCGTCGACGAGGCGCTCGAAACCCTCCAGCGTTTCCTCCAGCGGCACGCGGCCGCGCCAGTGCAGCAGGTAGAGGTCGAGGCAATCGGTGCCGAGCCGGCGCAGGCTGCGCTCGCAGGCGGCGCGCAGGCCGTCGCGGCCGGCGTTGTGCGGATAGGCCTTGCTGACCAGGTAGACGGCGTCGCGGCGCCCGGCGATGGCCTCCCCCACGACTTCCTCGGCGCCGCCCTCGCCGTACATCTCGGCCGTGTCGAGCAGCGTGACGCCCAGTTCGATGCCCAGGCGCAGCGCGGCCACCTCGGCCTTGCGCAGGGACGGGTCCTCGCCCATGTTCCAGGTACCCTGGCCGAGGATGGGGATGGTGCGGCCGGTTGGCAGGGTCAGGTGTTTCATGTGGCCTCCTGTTCGACGTCGGAGACACGACGATACCGCAAAACCCAAAAACGTCGTTCCCGCGCAGGCGGGAACGACGGGATGTGACGCTAGCTCACTTCGCCCTGGCCGTCGCGATCTGGTCCAGCACATGCTTGGGCACCGCCGCATAGTGCTTGAACTCCATCGTGTAGGTCGCCCGGCCCTGCGTCAGCGAGCGCAGCGTGGTCGAGTAGCCGAACATCTCGGCCAGCGGCACCACGGCGTCGATGATCTTGCCGCCGCCGCCCGGGATCTCGTCCATGCCCTGCACGACGCCGCGCCGCGTGGACAGGTCGCCCATCACGTTGCCCGTGAACTCTTCCGGCGTCTCGACCTCGACCTGCATCATCGGCTCCAGCAGTTCCGGCGACGCGCGGCGCATGCCGTCCTTGAACGCCATCGAGGCAGCCATGCGGAAGGCGTTCTCGTTCGAGTCGACGTCGTGGTAGGAACCGAACGTCAGCGTGGCGCGCACGTCGACCACCGGGTAGCCGGCCAGCACGCCCGCCGGCAGGGTCTCCTGGATGCCCTTGTCGACCGCCGGGATGTACTCGCGCGGCACCACGCCGCCCTTGATGGCGTCGACGAACTCGTAGCCTTTACCGGGTTCGAGCGGCTCCAGCTTCAGCACGACGTGGCCGTACTGGCCCTTGCCGCCCGACTGCTTGACGATCTTGCCCTCGACGTTCTCGACGGCGTTGCGG
>DAMAFT010000313.1:0-5644 GCA_031995805.1 Massilia sp. | reverse complement strand
TTCGTCCCCGGCGTGAACGAAGACCTGGCCGCCACCGCCGTCTGGGGCACCCAGACCGTCGACCTGATTGGCCCCGCCAAGTACGACGGCGTGTTCGCCATGTGGTACGGCAAGGGCCCGGGCGTGGACCGCTGCGGCGACGTCTTCAAGCACATGAACCACGCGGGCACGGCAAAGCACGGCGGCGTGCTGCTGGTGGCCGGCGACGACCACGGCGCCTACTCCTCGACGCTGCCGCACCAGTCCGACCACATCTTCTCCGCCTGCATGATCCCCGTGCTGTACCCGTCCAACGTCCAGGAATACCTGGACCTGGGCGTGCACGGCTGGGCGATGTCGCGCTTTTCCGGCCTGGCGGTGGCGTTCAAGGCGCTGGCCGACACGGTGGAATCGAGCGCCTCGGTCGACGCCGATCCGTTCCGCGTCGAGGTGAAACTGCCGCAGGACTTCGCGATGCCGGAAGGCGGCCTGAATACGCGCCTGTCCTCGATCCCGCTGGGCCAGCAGGCGCGCCAGCAGGAAGCGCTGATGCAGGACTACAAGATCTATGCGGCCCTGGCCTATGCGCGCGAAAACAAGCTGAACCGCACCACGATCGACAGCCCGGATGCGAAGCTGGGCATCATCGCATCCGGCAAGTCCTACGTCGACGTGCTGGAAGCGCTGGAAGAACTGGGCATCGACGAGGCGATGGCGGCCAGGATCGGCCTGCGCCTGTACAAGGTCGCGATGATCTGGCCGCTGGAACCGGAAGGCGTGCGCGAATTCGCGCAAGGCCTGGAAGAGATCCTGGTAGTCGAGGAAAAGCGCCAGGTCGTCGAATACCAGCTCAAGGAACAGCTGTACAACTGGCGCGACGACGTGCGCCCGCATATCGTCGGCAAGTTCGACGACAAGGGCGAGTGGGTCGCGCCGCGCGGCGAATGGCTGCTGCCGCCGAAGGCCGATTTCTCGGTCGCCCAGGTGGCGCGCGTGATCGCCGGCCGCATCGCGCGGCTGGACCTCGACGGGCACACCCGCGACCTGATCAAGGCCAGGCTGGCCTTCCTGGAAGCCAAGGACGCGGTGCTGATGAAGGCCGTGACCACGCCGTTCCGCCCCGCGTTCTACTGCTCCGGCTGCCCGCACAACACCTCGACCAAGGTGCCGGACGGCTCGTTCGCGCTGGCCGGCATCGGCTGCCACGTGATGGCCACGTCGATCTACCCGGAGATGAACAAGCTGACCACCCACATGGGCGGCGAAGGCACGCCGTGGATCGGCCAGGCCGCGTTCTCCAAGGTGCCGCACGTGTTCCAGAACCTGGGCGACGGCACCTATTTCCACTCGGGCTACCTGGCCATCCGCGCGGCCATCGCCGCCAAGGTCAACATCACCTATAAAATCCTGTACAACGACGCCGTGGCGATGACGGGCGGCCAGCCGGTCGACGGCACCACGTCGGTGCCGCTGATCGCGCGCCAGATGGCCGCCGAAGGCGTCCAGCGCATCGTCCTCGTCACCGAGGACCTGTCCCGCTACGAGGACAAGAGCGGCCTGCCGGAAGGGATCGCGATCCACGACCGCAAGCGCATGGACGACGTCCAGCGCGAGCTGCGCGAGGTGCCGGGCGTGACGGTCCTGATCTACGACCAGACCTGCGCCGCCGAGAAGCGCCGGCGCCGCAAGAAGGGCGAATTCCCCGACGTGGCCAAGCGCATGGTGATCAACGAAGCCGTGTGCGAAGGCTGCGGCGACTGCGGCGTGCAGTCGAACTGCGTTTCGATCCTGCCGAAGGAAACGGAATTCGGCCGCAAGCGCACCATCGACCAGTCGGCCTGCAACAAGGATTACTCGTGCGCCAAGGGCTTCTGCCCCAGCTTCGTCACCGTCGAAGGCGGCGCGCTCAAGAAGAACAAGGCCGGCGTGGCGAAATCCGGCGACGGCGACGACGGCTGGGGCGCGTTGCCGCAGCCGGCACTGCCCTCGATCGCCGCGCCCTACAACATCCTGGTCAACGGCATCGGCGGCACCGGCGTGATCACCGTCGGCGCGCTGATGGGCATGGCCGCCCACCTCGAGGGCAAGGGTGCGTCGGTGCTGGACATGACCGGCATGAGCCAGAAGAACGGTTCCGTGACCTCGCACGTGAAGATCGCGGAAAGTCCGGAACGCCTGCGCGCCCAGCGCATCGCCACCGGAGAAGCCGACCTGGTGCTGGGCTGCGACATGCTGACCGCCGGCGCCGCCGATGCGATCTCGAAGATGCGTCCGGGCCGCACGATGGTCGTCGTCAACCTGCACGAGCAGCCGACCGGCACCTTCGCCCAGCAGCGCGACTGGGAATTCCCGGCCGCGCAGGTACGCGCCCTGATCGAAGAAGCCGTCGGCGGCAAGGTGGAAGGAAATTCCGGCGTCGACTTCCTGGATGCGACGAAGCTGGCCACCGCCCTGATGGGCGACTCGATCGCCGCCAACCTGTTCATGATGGGCTATGCCTGGCAAAAGGGCCTGATCCCGCTGTCGGAAGCGTCGCTGCACCGCGCGATCGAACTGAACGGCGTGGCCGTGGGCGCCAACAAGCGCAGCTTCCTGTGGGGCCGCCGCGCCGCCGTCGACATGGCGCGCGTGGAGCGCACGGCGGTGCCGGCGCAGCCGGTGCTGCTGCAGATGCCGCAGAACCTCGACGGCACGGTCAAGAAGCGCGTCGAATTCCTGACCGGCTACCAGGATGCGGCCTACGCGGCGCAGTACGCCGGCGTGGTGGCGCGCGTGCGCGAGCGCGAAGCGGCGCTGGGCCTGGGCAACAAGCTGTCGATGGCCGTGGCGAAGTCGCTGTTCAAGCTGATGGCCTACAAGGACGAGTACGAGGTCGCGCGCCTGTACACGGACGGCCGCTTCGTCGAGCAGCTGAAGACCCAGTTCGAGGGCGACTTCGCGCTGAAATTCAACCTGGCGCCGCCGCTGTTCGCCAAAAAGGACGCCAAGGGCCATATGGTGAAGGCCGAATTCGGTTCCTGGATGTGGAGCGCCTTCAAGCTGCTGGCGAAGATGAAGGGCCTGCGCGGCACCGCGTTCGACCTGTTCGGCCGCACGGCCGAGCGGCGCATGGAGCGCGCGCTGATCGTCGAGTACCGCGACATGGTCGAGGCGCTGCTCCCTGGCCTGGACGCCGGCAACCACGCGCTGGCCGTCGAGCTGGCGGCGCTGCCGGAACAGATCCGCGGCTTCGGGCACGTCAAGGAACAGGCCGTGGCCGCGTACCGGGCGCGCAAGGAAGAACTGCTGTCCGGCAACATCAAGAAACGCGCCGCGTGAACGCATGGTGGGCACAGGGTGCCCACCACACCACTCATTCTTGACGTTTACGTTAACGTCATATACCGTACCAGAACGCGAGTTCATTTCCGACACCACAGGAAACCCCATGAACGACATCACCCCCGCCGCCAAGCTCGACCTGCCCGAGCAGGCGCGCCTGTCGAACAAAGTCCGCTTCGTCACCGCCGCCTCCCTGTTCGACGGACACGACGCCTCGATCAACATCATGCGCCGCATCCTGCAGTCGAACGGCGCCGAGGTGATCCACCTCGGCCACAACCGCTCGGTCGACGAAGTGGTCACTGCGGCGCTGGCCGAGGACGCGCAGGGCATCGCCATCTCGAGCTACCAGGGCGGCCACGTCGAATACTTCAAGTACATGATCGACCTGCTGCGCCAGCGCGGCGGCGCCCACATCAAGGTGTTCGGCGGCGGCGGCGGCGTGATCGTGCCCAGCGAGATCGAGGAACTGCATGCCTACGGCGTGACGCGCATCTTCAGCCCGGAAGACGGCCAGCGCATGGGCCTGGTCGGCATGATCCGCTCGATGCTGGAAGCCTGCGACATCGACCTGTCGCCGTATGCCCCCACCTCGTTGGCGCCGCTGCAGGATGGCCCGGTGGAGCAGCACCACCGCCCGCTGGCCCAGCTGGTCACCGCGCTGGAAAACGGCAAGGCCGACCCTGCGCTGCGCAAGCAGGTCGTCGATGCGGCCGAGGGCCTGCAAGTGCCCGTGCTGGGCATCACCGGCACCGGCGGCGCGGGCAAGTCGTCGCTGACCGACGAACTCATTCGCCGCATCCGCCTCGACCAGGGCGACCGGCTGAACATCGCGGTGATTTCCATCGACCCGTCGCGGCGCAAGTCGGGCGGCGCGCTGCTGGGCGACCGCATCCGCATGAACGCGATCAATCCGTGGAACGGGCAGGCGCGTGTCTTCATGCGCTCGCTGGCCACGCGCGAGGCCGGGTCGGAAATCTCGCAGGCGCTGCCGGACGTGATCGCCGCCTGCAAGGTGGCCGGCTTCGACCTCGTCATCGTCGAGACGTCCGGCATCGGCCAGGGCGACGCCGCCATCGTGCCGCACGTCGACCTGTCGATGTACGTGATGACGCCCGAATTCGGCGCCGCCTCGCAGCTGGAAAAGATCGACATGCTCGATTTCGCCGACTTCATCGCCATCAACAAGTTCGACCGCAAGGGCGCCCAGGACGCGCTGCGCGACGTGGCGAAACAGTACCAGCGCAACCGCGAACTGTGGAGCGTGCAGCCCGACCAGATGCCGGTCTACGGCACCCAGGCCTCGCGCTTCAACGACGACGGCGTCACCGCGCTGTACCGCGGCCTGCTGCCGGCGCTGGCGCAACTTGGCCTGCGGGTCGAGGCGCCGAAGCTGGCCGACCCGGGCCAGAAATACTCGAGCGGCAGGAACGTGATCGTGCCGCCGGCGCGCACGCGCTACCTGGCCGAGATCGCCGACACCGTGCGCGGCTACCACCGCAACACCGGCAAGCAGGTGAAACTCGCGCGCGAGCGCCAGCAACTGAGCGAGACGAAGCGCATGCTGGCGGCCGCGAACCGCGAAGTCGTGCTGGACGACCTGATCGCCGAGCGCGACAACGCCATGGACGGCGACGCCAAGTCGCTGCTGGCCTCCTGGCCGCAGCTGCAGCAGACCTATGCGGGCGACGAGCACGTGGTCAGGATCCGCGACAAGGAAATCCGCACGCGCCTGACGTCCACGACGCTGTCCGGCAACAAGGTGCGCAAGGTCGCGCTGCCGAAGTACGAAGACCACGGCGAGATCCTGCGCTTCCTGATGCTGGAAAACGTGCCGGGCGCCTTCCCCTACACGGCCGGCGTGTTCCCGTTCAAGCGCGAGGGGGAAGACCCGACCCGCATGTTCGCCGGCGAAGGCGACGCGTTCCGCACCAACCGCCGGTTCAAGCTGGTCTCGACCGGCATGGACGCCAAGCGCCTGTCGACGGCCTTCGATTCCGTCACGCTGTACGGCGCCGACCCGGCGCTGCGTCCGGACATCTACGGCAAGGTGGGCAACTCGGGCGTGTCGATCGCCACGCTGGACGACATGAAGGTGCTGTACGACGGCTTCGACCTGTGCAGCCCGAGCACGTCCGTGTCGATGACCATCAACGGCCCGGCGCCGACGATTCTGGCGATGTTCATGAATACCGCCATCGACCAGCAGCTGGACAAGTTCGAACGCGACAATGGCCGCAAGCCGGACGCGTCGGAAAGCGCGCAGATCCGCGCCTGGGTGCTGGCCAACGTGCGCGGCACCGTGCAGGCCGACATCCTGAAGGAAGACCAGGGCCAGAACACC
>DAMAFT010000312.1:0-5652 GCA_031995805.1 Massilia sp. | reverse complement strand
TCGGGCGTCGGCGGGGCCGTGCGGATCATGGCGGCGCGCGCCGCGCGCGCACCGGACGGCGCCTGCTTGGCCAGCGGCAGCTCGATCGTGAAGCTGGCGCCGCAGCCTTCGCCCGCGCTCTCGGCGCGCACGGTGCCGCCATGCTGCTCGATCAGTTGCTTGACGATGGCCAGGCCCAGGCCCAGGCCGCCGTGGCGGCGCGTCATCGAGGCGTCGGCCTGGCGGAAGCGCTCGAATACGTGGGTGATGAATTCGGGGCGGATGCCGGCGCCGTCGTCGCGCACGGTGATGACGGCGTTGGCCTCGTTGCGGCCCAGTTCGATCTCGACGCGGCCGTCGCGCGGCGTGAACTTGATCGCGTTCGACAGCAGGTTCCATACTACCTGCTGCAGGCGCGCCGGATCGCCGGCGACCATGCCGGCGTCTGCGGCGTAGCGCTTCTCGATGCGGATGTTCTTGGCGTCGGCGGCCGGGCGCACGGTCTCGATGGCGGCGTCGACGAAGCCGGCCGGGGCGACCGTCTGCATGTCCAGTAACACCTTGCCCGAAGTGATGCGGCTCATGTCGAGCAGGTCCTCGATGAGCTGCGCCTGCGAGCGGGCGTTGCGCTCGATGGTCTGCAGGCCCTTCTGCAGGTCGGCCTGGTCGCGGCTGCCGCGCCGCAGCACCTGGGCCCAGCCGAGGATGGCCGACAGCGGGGTGCGCAGTTCGTGCGACAGCGTGGCCAGGAATTCGTCCTTCATCTGGCTGGTGCGCTCGGCCTCGGCGCGCGCCAGGCGCTCGTTCTCGAGCAGGACCTTGCGTTCCTCGGCGGCGCGCTGGGCTTCCTCGTACAGGCGCACGTTGTCGATCGCCACCGCGGCCTGGGCGGCGATGCCGCGCACGATGCGTTCGGTGCGTTCGCTGAAGGCGTGCGGCTGCGGATGGCCGAAGAACATCGTGCCCAGCAGCTCGCCGGAGTGGGCCACGACGGGTACGGCCAGGTAGCTGCGCACGGCCGGGTGGCCGGCGGGCAGGCCGAACGGGCCGGCCTGGCTGAAGCGCGGATCGTGGGTGACGTCGTCCGAGCGCAGCAGCGCCTGGGCCGGGCCGAACAGGCCGGTGGCGCCGTCCTCGCCGAACGCCGCGGTGCCGGCCGGGCTGGCGCCGGACACCGTGTACAGCGAGAACATCTTGCCGTCCGCGCCGGCCCGTCCCGGGTAGAAGAAGGCGCCGTGGCGCGCGCCGGCGATGCCGGTGGCGGCGTCGGTGGCGGCCTGCAGCAGCGAGGGCAGGTCGCGCGTCGAGGCCAGCGTGCTGCCGGTGCTGTTGAGCAGTTCGAGCACGTGCGACTCGTCGCGCAGCGCCTGTTCGGCGCGCTTGACCTCGTCGACGTCGGTGTTGGTGCCGAACCAGCGCAGCACCTGGCCGCCGCTGCCGCGCACGGGATTCACGCGGGTCAGGAACCAGCGGTACTTGCCGTCGGCGCCGCGGATCGGGTATTCCATCTCGAACGGCTTGCCGCTGCGCATGCTGGCTTCCCAGCGGTCGCGCACCAGCGGCAGCACGCTCGGTTCGCAGGTCGATTGCCAGCCCCAGCCGACCACCTGGTCGGGCGTGGTGCCGGTGTAGTCGAACCAGCGTTCGTTGAACCAGACGATGGCGCCGTCGGCCTGGGCCATCCAGGCCAGCTGCGGGATCGTGTTGGCCAGCGCGCGCAGCACCTCCTCGCTCTGGCGCAGGGTGTCGGCGGCGCTGCGGCGCGTGGTGATGTCCTGCACGACGCCGGTCATGCCCAGCACGCCTTCGCGGCGGCCGGGGTCGGCGTAGTCGGTGCGGCCGACCAGCGTGACCCAGCGGTATTCGCCGTCGGCGGCGGGCACGCGGCATTCGAGTTCGAGGTCGCCGCGGCCGGCGAAGGCCTGCAGCACGGCGCGCCGCACGCCTTCGCGGTCGGCCGGGTCGAGCCGGGCGCGCAGCTCGCTCCAGGCCAGCGGCGTCTCGGCCGCCAGGCCGAACATGGCGGCGGCGCGTTCGCCCAGTTGCACGCGGTCGTTGGAGGCGTCCCAGCGCCAGTCGCCCAGGCCGCCGGCGTCGAGCGCGACCTGGAGGCGGTTATTGCCCTGGCGCAGGGCCAGCTGGTCGGCCTTGCGCTGGTTGATGTCCTGGAAGTACAGGGTCAGTCCGTCCGGGGACGGATGGGCGCGTACTTCGAACCAGCGCTTCAGCGCCGGGTAGAAGAATTCCTGGACGACGGTCCCGGCGCCGCCCATGGCGCGCCGGTAGGCAGCTTCCAGCTGGCCGCCGCGCAGTTCGGGCAGCGCTTCCCACAGGTCGCGTCCGAGCACGTCAGAGCGGGTCTTGTGCAGCGGCGTGAGCATGTCGAGCGCACGGGCATTGATGTAGGTGACGCGCCAGTCGTGATCGATGGCGCAGACGCCGTCGCTCAGGCTGTCGAGCATGTTTTCCATGCGCGCCTGGGCCTGGCGCAGCGCGGCGCGCGCCGCCTGCAGCTCGCGCTCGGCGCTACCCGGCAAGGCGTCGTGGTCGCGGCTCACCGGCACCCCGCCACGCAGGGGGAGGGAGGCACCCGGCCGGGGGCCGGGGACGGGAGTCTGCCGTAAGGCGCGTTCTGGTTCATGGGTCTGGGGTCTGCGCGCGGTCGCTGCGGGCGTGGCGGAAGCAGCGGGAATGCGTGGGCATGCCCGCCCGCGCCGCATGGCGAGGCGTGTTTCGATTCTAGCCCAGCCCGGGCCGTTTGCTGCACACCGTTGACCACTGGTTCAAGCCCGGCCCGGCACCTGGCGCGCCACCTTGTCGAGTGCATCCTGCAACTGGTCGAGCTCGTACGGTTTCTGCAGCGACAGGTAGGGAAACTCGACGTGGCGCAGCAGCGTGTCGCCATAGCCGGACGCGAAGATCACCTGGATGGCCGGCGCGTCGGCGACCGCCTTGCGCGCCAGGTCGACGCCGGACATGCCCGGCAGGCTGACGTCGGTGAACAGCACGTCGTAGCGTTGCGCCGCCAGCCGGCCAAGCGCATCGTTCGGATGGCCCACGCCGTCCGCCTCGTGGCCGAAGGCGCGCAGCATCTCGCAGACCAGGTACTGGGAATCCAGGTTGTCCTCGACGACCAGGATGTGCATCGGCCCGGTGCCGGCATCCGCCAGGCCGCCCGGCGCGGCGGCGGCCGGCGCCAGCGCGCACAGTACCCCGGCCACGTCCCCGTCGCCAGCGCGCAGCGGCGTGAAATACAGGTCGTATGGCTGGACGTCGGCGCCGAAGCCAGGCGTGCGCCCGGACGCGACCGCCGCTTCGCCGCTCCAGGCGCGCTGCAGTTCGTCCGGCGCGGCGGCCAGCGGCGGCGGCATCACGGCCGGCACCCCGCCGCCCGGCACGCGGCCGTAGACGGGGCCGGCCAGCGCGGCATAGGCATCGTTGAACAGGATCGTCATGTCGCGGCCCCAGACAAGCAGTTGCGGTCCCGGGTTGTTGAACATCAGGTCGGCCGCGAGCCGCAGTGCCGGCGGCCACTGGCCGGGAGCGCCGAGCCGGGAAGCGGACCAGTCGTACGCGCTGGAGGAAAGAGCGGGCTTGCCGGAATCGTGCATATCAATCTGTAAATATTGTTATCGAAACGAAAAGAGGTGGCATCGTACACCAAAACTGGATGGGGAGGCGGCACGACTGGCACGGCGGTAGTGGAGGGACAGGAGGATGCCTGCGCTCGCGGTTGCAATGTTGCAACACGAGAGAAGCGCGATTTTGCGCTGCAACACACAGGGTGCGCATGGGATGCCTTGCGGTATGGACAGGCAAAAAAAAGCCCGCTACGGGAGCGGGCTGAATCTATCCTTGGAGGAGAATAGAGGAGACAGGTGCAGTATGTTGCGTCGCAAAAAATAAATCCAATTTAGTTTTGTGATGTCTGTTATCGCTCTCATCAATATTTAGGCGGTAACATGGCCAGGCCGCGCACGCTTGGTGCAAAAAAGAAAATGTTCTACGATAGCAAAATGTTCCATGACGTTTTGCTGTCGTTCACTATTCGCCGCCGTGCCGCCTGCCAGGCAGCGCACGATAGGCCGGCGTTGGCTTTACCGGCGCCGCACGGCTATCATGAACCCGGCGGCAACGTTCGCCGCCGCGGCCGGTTGATCCCGGCGGCCCGCACAGCACGCGGCGGACAGCCGATTCCCTCCCGACCAGCCCTCCATTCCTTCCCGGCCGATGTATCCTGAACTGAATTCTTCCGTCAATCGCGCGTTGCGCCGCCGTGTCGCCGGCGGCGTGCTGGCCTGCATGGCCGGGCTGTGCCTGCCGGCCGGGGCCCAGGCCATGCATGCCCAGCCGCAGCTCGAGCGCAAGGTCAAGGCCGCCTTCCTGTATAAATTCCTCGGCTACGCGGATTTCCCGCCGCAAGCCTTTGCCGACGACCATGCGCCGCTGACGATCGGCGTGGTCGGGGCGGACGACGTCGCGGCCGAGCTGACCCGCGTGGCGGCGGGGCGCACGGTCCGCAACCGCGGCATCGTGGTGCGCCCGCTGCGCGAGGGCGACGGCGCCGTCCCCGTGCACCTGCTGTTCGTCGGCGGCCACGATCCCGAGCAGGTCGGGCGCATCGTGCGCCAGGCCAGCGGCGCCATGCTGGTGGTGACCGATTGCGAGGACGGCCTGCGCCAGGGCAGCGCGATCAATTTCCGCGTGGTCGGCGAGCGCGTGCGTTTCGACGTCGCGCCCGACGCCGCGGAACGCAATGGCATCAAGCTCAGTTCGCGCCTGTTGACGGTCGCGCACCGGGTGCGGAAAGGAGGGGAGTGATGGGTGTGCGCAGCGGCGGCAGCGGGAGCGTCCGCGGCAAACTGATCCTGATGGCGGTGTCCACGACTTTCGTGGCGCTGGTGGCGGCGGCCTGCGCGATGCTGGCGGTGGACCTGCGCGCCTTCCAGCAATACTGGAGCGACGACCTCGCCGGCCAGGCCGACATCATGGCGCGCGTGACGGCGCCGGCGCTGGCCTTCGGCGATGCCGACAGCGCGCGCCGCGACCTCGACCTGCTGCGCGCCCGTCCGCAGATCCAGGCGGCGGCCGTCTACACGAATACCGGCGCGCGCTTCGCCACCTATGCCGCCGGACCCGGGCAGGCGCCGCCGGCGCGTCCCGAGCGGGCCGGCGAGCGCACCGAGGGCGGCGAAGTGATCGTGTTCCGCGACGTCGTCGAGGACGGCGAGTTCCTCGGCACCGTATACCTGCGCTCGCGCTACGGCCTGTTCGAGCGCCTGGCCAGCTACGGCGCCATCCTGGGGGCCGTGATGCTCGGCGCCCTGGTGATCGCGGGCCTGGTGGCGTCGCGCCTGCAGGCGGCCATCACGCGGCCGCTCGAGGCGGTGACGAACGTCGCGCGCCAGGTGATGCAGCGGCGCGACTTCACCTTGCGCGTGCCCGGCAACGACAGCGGCGAGATCGGCGTGCTGGTGGAAGCCTTCAACGACATGCTGGCCGAGATCGGCCGCCGCTCGCAGGCGCTGCAGGAGGCGAACGCCACGCTCGAGCACGAGATGCAGGTGCGCCAGCAGGCCGAGGATGCCCTGATCGTCGCCGACCGCCGCAAGGACGAATTCCTGGCGACGCTGGCGCACGAGCTGCGCAATCCGCTGGCGCCGATCCGCACCG
>DAMAFT010000311.1:0-5681 GCA_031995805.1 Massilia sp. | reverse complement strand
GCCGTTGGTCTCGATGGCGATGGTGAAGCCGGCCGCGTGCATGGCGTCGATCAGGGGGGCGTCCAGCTGCAGCAGCGGCTCGCCGCCGGTGAACACGACGTATTTGCTGGCCGGGTAGCTGGCCGGCCACAGGCCGTCGATTTCCGCGGCCAGGCTGGCCGGATCCTTGAACTTGGCGCCGCGCTCGCCGTCGGTGCCGACGAAATCGGTATCGCAGAAGGTGCAGGTGGCGGTCGCGCGGTCCTGCTCGCGCCCGGTCCACAGGTTGCAGCCGGAGAAGCGGCAGAACACGGCCGGACGGCCGGCATGCGCGCCCTCGCCCTGCAGGGTATAGAAGATCTCTTTGATGCTGTAAGTCACGTTAAGCCTCTCGTCAACCTTCCATTATACCGCGCGCCAGCCAGTCAGCAGAAGAGGCGCGGTTTTCGCCGCGGGCATGAGTATTGACGTTTAGCAAGATAATTCCGGTCGGAAAGCCTTACCTTGTTACTGAGGACTTTTCCTAATCCGACGTCGGAAGCTACGAAGGGGGACCCTTCCAATGCGCCTAATCCTGCTCTCTACCCTGGCGGCATGCACCGCCCTCGCCATCGTCGCCGGCGCTGCGTCCTGGCCGCTCGACCGCACCATCGGCTGGCCGGCATGGCCCGCAAGCCTGCAGCTGGGCGTGTCGATGCTGCTGGCGATCGGCGGGCTGTGCATCGTGCTGGCCTGGCGCCTGTTCAGCGAGGACCGGGTCGCGCGGGTGGCACTGGCGCTGTGCCGCGAGCGCCAGGCGCGCAGCCGGGCCGACCTGGCGCTGGCCGAGCCGGACCTGCTGCTGGACCGGCTCGCCGCCCGCCCCAACGACGAGCCCGGCGCGCAACTGGCGCTGATCCGCGCCGAATTGATGGAATTGCAACTGTGTAACGCCCGCCACAATCCGCTGGTTGCGGCGCGCATGGAACTACTGTGTGCCCGCGTCGACCGTGTCGTGCAGGCCGTCTGCGACGGCCGGTCGGGATGACGGCGAGCCAATTTTTCTTGCTAAAAATCAAGAGCGCGCTCCCGGTCGTAGCGCAAAATCCGTTCCTGTCAGCAATCATTGCTCACCGGCACCTCAACAACGGATAGACCGAAGGACGGCCATGACCAGCAGCTTCGTCGCCATCAACGATGCCTTTCCGGGCGCGCTCGCCTCTACTAGGCCCAATGCGCGGCCCAATGCGCGGCCCGATGCGGGGCCCAATGCAGGACCCGATGCGGGACCGGACGCCGGAACCGAGCGCGCTTTTGCCCACCAGCTGATGGAAATGCTGGCGATTCCGGTCTTCGTGCTCGACGCGCAGGCGCGCGTGATGATCTGGAATCGCGCCTGCGAGCGCCTGACAGGCGTGCCGGCCACCGAAGTGCTCGGCACCCGCGAGCACTGGCGCAGCTTCTACGACGAGCAGCGCGCCACGCTGGCCGACATGCTGGTCGAGGACGGCGCCGCCGTTCCCGGCTCCGGCAGCGGCGGCATCCACCCGCGCCACGGCGCCGTCCATCACCTGTCGGCCGAGACCTGGTGCGACATGCCGCGCGTCGGGCGGCGCCGCTACCTCGCGGCCGACGCCAGCCCCATCTTCGACGGCAGCGGCCGGCTGGCCGCCGTGATCGAGACGCTGCGCGACATGACGGAAGAAAAGCTGGCCCAGATCGCGCTCGAGCAACTGGCGACGCGCGACGGCCTGACCGGCCTGGCCAACCGCCGCTGCTTCGACGAAACCCTGCACGCCGAATGGGCGCGCGCCCTGCGCCAGCACCAGCCGCTGTCGCTGCTGATGGTCGACGTCGACAACTTCAAGGCCTACAACGACGCCAACGGCCACCTCGGCGGCGACGAATGCCTGAAGCGCATCGCCGGCGCCGTGGCCGGCGAGATGCGCGCCAACGACCTGGTGGCCCGCTACGGCGGCGAGGAATTCGCCGTGATCTTGCCGAACCAGTCGCTCAAGGGCGCCGCCAGCGTCGCCGAACGCATCCGCCTGCGCGTCGAGCAACTGCAAGTGCCGAACCGCTGCGCGGCGGGCGTCAACGTCACTGTCTCGATCGGCGCCGCGACGGCCATCGCCAGCCACGACAACAGCGCCAGCGAACTGGTCGCCACCGCCGATGCCGCCCTCTACCGCGCCAAGCACATGGGCCGCAACCGCATCAGCCTGCCGCTATCCGAACCCGCCTGACCTCCTGCGCCACCGCAAACCGGGGTCAGAGCCGGGGTCAGAGCCCGGTTTTTGGAAATGGCGGCTCGGCAATACGCGGGAATCGTCGGGCCTGTTGTTTTCCTTGGGAATCTATTAAGCTGTTGCGCTTAGTACTTTTCAAGGAGTTCGCGTGTCCCATTTGTCCAAGCTCGTTGCGCTGGCCTGCCTGTCGATGGCCGTGCCGGTTGCCGTGGCGGCGCCGGTCCCGGCGTCGTCGGACGTCCTGCCGTTCAAGGCGACCGAGAAGCAGTTGCCGAACGGCCTGAAGGTGATCGTGGTGCCGACCGGCTTCCCGAACCTGGTGTCGGTGACCATCCCAGTCCAGACCGGTTCCCGCAACGAAGTCGAGCCGGGCAAGTCCGGTTTCGCCCACTTCTTCGAGCACATGATGTTCCGCGGCACCAAGGCCTATCCGCCGGAAAAATACCAGGACATCATCACCAAGGCCGGCGCGCGCCAGAACGCGTACACCAGCGACGACCTCACCAATTACTACACGACCTTCGCCAAGCAGGACCTGGAGACGGTGCTGAAGGTCGAGGCCGACCGCTTCCAGCACCTGGATTACTCCGAAGCCGCGTTCAAGACCGAGTCGCGCGCCGTGCTGGGCGAGTACAACAAGAACAGCGCGAACCCGATGCAGAAGCTGTTCGAGGTGCAGCGCGACGCCGCCTTCGGCACCCACACCTACAAGCACACGACGATGGGCTTCCTCAAGGACATCGAGGACATGCCCAACCAGTACGCCTATTCGAAGGTGTTCTTCGACCGCTGGTACCGTCCCGAGCGCACCACGATCATCATCGCCGGCGACGTCGACCCGAAGAACGCCGTCGCCCTGGTCGAGAAATACTGGAGCGGCTGGCAGCGCGGCAGCTACGACGTCAAGGTGCCGGCCGAGCCGGCGCCGCAGGGCGCGCAGTACCGCCACGTGCCCTGGCCCAGCCCGACGCTGCCGCTGGTGACGGTCGCCTTCCACGCCCCGGCGTTTTCCGACACGCAGAAGGACCAGGCCGCGCTGGCGATGGCGCTGTCGCTGTCCTTCGGTCGCACCTCGCCGCTGTACAAGCGCCTGGTGCAGGACGAGCAGAAGGTCGACCAGCTGTTCGACTCCAGCCCGAACCGCATCGACCCGACCCTGGTCACGATCGGCGCCCGCGTCAAGAAGCCGGAAGACGCGCTGTACGTGCGCAACGCCATCCTCGAGACGGTGGCGAAGCTGCGCGATACCCCGGTCGGCCAGCAGGTCCTGCGCGACGCCCAGGCCAACGAGAAGTACGGCCTGGTGCGCTCGCTCGACAACACCGACACCATCGCCCAGACGCTGGCGTCCTACGTGCACTTCCAGCGTTCCTACGGCACGTTGAACCGCTACTACCGCGTGGTCGACAGCTTGACCCCGGCCGACCTGCAGGCCGCGGCACGCAAGTACTTGGTCGACGACGGCATGATCGTCACCACGCTGTCGAACGCCGCCCTGCCCGCCGGCATCGAGACGCTGCCGCGCCTGGCCGACCTGGCGCCGCGCGCCGGCGCCGCGCAGTTCGACGTGCTGGTACAGAAGACCCAGCTGCCGCAGGTGCGCTTCAAGCTGCAGTTCGACGCCGGCTCGGCCCAGGACCCGGCCGGCAAGGAAGGCCTGGCGGCGCTGACCGCCGCGATGGTCGTGCGTGCCGGCTCGGTCGAGCGCAAGTACGACGAAGTCACCAAGGCGCTGTTCCCCGTGGCCGGCAGCTTCGGCGAGCAGACCGACAAGGAGATGACGACCTTCACCGGCACCATCCACCGCGACAACTGGAACCAGTTCCTCGACGTCGCCTTGCCCCAGCTGCTGGAGCCGGGCTTCCGCGAGGACGACTTCCGCCGCCTGAAGGACGCGCAAAAGAATGCGCTGACGCTCGACCTGAAGGACAACAACGAGGAAGAACTCGGCAAGGAACGATTGCAAACCAATGTGTTCGCCGGCACGCCGTACGGCCACCCGGTGCTGGGCACGGTCGCCGGCATCGACGCGATCACGCTCGCCGACGTGCGCGACTTCTACCGCAGGGCCTACACCCAGGGCGCGCTGCACGTCGGCATCGCCGGCGACGCCAGTCCCGAGATGGTGGCCCAGCTGAAGGCGCGCCTGGCGGGCCTGCCGGCCGGCGCAGGACTGGCGCGGATCGCGGCGCCGAAGGGCCGCATGCCGCAGGGCCTGGAAGTCGAGATCGTCGAGAAGGCCACCCGCGCCACCGCGATCTCGTTCGGCCTGCCGATCGCCGTCAACCGCGCGCACCCGGACTTCGCCGCGCTCTGGCTGGCCAAGACCTGGCTGGGCGAGCACCGCGCCTCCAGCTCCTGGCTGTACCAGCGCATCCGCGAAGTGCGCGGCATGAACTACGGCGACTATGCCTACATCGAAGCCTTCCCGCGGGGGATGTTCCAGTTCTTCCCGAACCCGAACCTGGGCCGCAAGTCGCAGCTGTTCGAAATCTGGATCCGCCCGGTGGCGCCGCAGAACGCCCACTTCGCGCTGCGCGTGGCGCTGGCGGAGCTGGGCAAGCTGGTCGACAACGGCCTCACCCAGGCCCAGTTCGCGTCGACCCGCGACTACCTGATGAAGAACGTGTTCGTGATGACGGCCTCGCAGGACCAGCAGCTTGGCTACGCCCTCGATGCACAGTGGTACCGCACGCCTGAATTCACGGCGATGATGCGCGACGCCCTGGGCAAGCTGACCGTGGCCGACGTGAACGCCGCCATCAAGCGCCACCTGTCGGCGAGCAACCTGTCGGTCGTGGTCATCACCAAGGACGCGGCGGGGCTGAAGGAGAAGCTGGTGAGCGACGCCTTCTCGCCGATCTCGTACGACGCGACCAAGCCGCAGGAACTGCTGGACGAGGACAAGGCGATCGGCGCGATGAAGCTGGGCATCCGGCCGGAGGCGGTGAGGATCACGCCGGCGGCCGACGTGTTCGCCAGATAAGCCGATACGGTGTCTCCGCGACGGCGGGGGCACCGGTCCGGCGGACTGCATCTGCAAAAAAAACGCCGGCAACCGCCGGCGTTTTTTCGTTACGCGTCACATCAAATCAGGCCGTCATGCGATCCCACCCATGGCGCACGGCCGCCTTGAATTTCTCCCAGGTCGACACGCCGCCGTTGCCGTAGCGCGTATCCCAGTCGCTGTGCAGGTCCGACTCGACGTCGGTCCAGTTGCGGCCGGTGTACTTGCTGCTGCGGCGCATCTCGTTGCCGTAGCGGTAGGCCGGCTGGTAGGCATTGTAGGTGTCGCCGGTGCTGCCGTAGGTGCTGGTCCAGTGCGAGCGGTAGTAATCGTCGTCGTCCGTGTCCGGGGTCATCTTGTCCCAGCCATGGCGCACGGCGGCCTTGAATTTTTCCCACGTCGACGGCTCGCCGGACGTGGCGTAGCGGCTGTCCCAGTCGCTGCGCAGGTCGCCATCGGCATCGTCC
>DAMAFT010000310.1:0-5682 GCA_031995805.1 Massilia sp. | reverse complement strand
AGGACGCCGCGCGCACGACCGAGCAGGCGGTGCAGCTGCGTACCGAGCTGGCCCAGCGCGACACCGCGATCGAGGCGCTGCGGCGCCAGCTGGAGGCGCTGGAAGCCGCGCTGCCCGACATGCGCGACCGCGAGCGCCTGCTGCGCCGGGTCGAGGAACTGGAGACGCGCGAGCAGGCGCTGGGCGAAAAGATGGCGCAGCTGCGCCGGCGCCTGGCGCGCGAGCGCCAGGAAGCGGCCGCCGGGCCGGCGCCCGCTCCTGCTCCTGTTCCCGCGCCGCCGCGCAAGCCGGTGGTGGTGCCGATCGCGCTGGCCGACAAGACCGTCCTGTGCGTGGGCGGGCGCAGTGCCAACGTGCCGAACTACCGCGAGCTGCTGGAAAAGGAGGGCGCCCGCTTCATGCATCACGACGGCGGCGTCGAGCAGGCCAGCGAACTGCTGGACACCAGCCTGGCCGCGGCCGACGTGGTGATCTGCCAGACCGGCTGCATCAGCCACCAGGCCTACTGGCGCGTGAAGGACTTCTGCAAGCGCACCGGCAAGCGCTGCCTGTTCGTCGACAACCCGAGCACGTCGAGCCTGTCGTCCTGCCTGCGCAAGGCGGCGGCGGCGGCGCCGGCGCTGGACTGAGCGGGGGCGGCCGTCACGGTGGCGCCCGGACCCGGTGCCGACCGCGATCGGCCCCCGCGTCCACGTGAAGGTCGTCGCATCGCTCCTGTCGACAAGGAAGTGGACGGCCGGCTCGGGAGGGGATTGAGGAGGAGCTTGCGCTGCCTGGCGCGGCCAAAACAAAAAAGGCGCCACGATCGCTCATGACGCCTTCATTTGCTGCTGCTGCTGTATTCTGGTAGGCCGTGCTGGGCTCGAACCAGCGACCAACGGATTAAAAGTCCGCTGCTCTACCAACTGAGCTAACGACCCGAAGAAGCAAGATTATAGGGCCAGGTCATGAACCTGTCAATTGCCGAGCCCGATCAAACCGCGCTTGAAGCCCGCTGCTTACTTCAGCGACGCCAGCCGATCCCGCGCCGTCTGCGCCGCGCTCGAGTCCGGATACTTGGACACCAGCGTCTGCAGCGACTTCTTCGCGTTCTTGTTGTCCTTCAGCAGGGCGTAGCTGCTGGCGATGTTCAGCATGGCGTCCGGCACCTTGGCGCTGTCGGCGTAGGTGGTGGTCACGACCTGCTGGGCCGCGATGGCCTTCTTGTAGTCGCCCAGTGCGTAATAGGTGTTGCCCAGCCAGTACTGCGCGTTCGACGCATACGCCGATTGCGGATACTGCTTGACGAATTCCTGCAGCGCGACCGAGGCCCCCTTGTAATCGCCCGACTGGAACAGCGCGGTGGCGGCCTCGTAGGCGGTCTTCTCGGTCGGCATCACTTCGGCGGTCTGGCCGTCGATGACTTCCTGGCGCGGCTCGAAGCGTTTCATGCGCGCGTCGAGGTCGGCGTACAGCTGCTTCTGGCTTTCCTGGGCCTTCGACAATTCGTTCTGCAGCACTTCGATCTGGCCGCGCAGGCGGGCGATCTCGCGCATGGTCTGCTCGTGCTGGTTCAGCATCTCGATCTGGACCGTCTTGTCCGACTTGCCGTCGATGCGCGCGGTCAGGTCGCGCGTGATGTTGTCGACCTTGGTGCGCAGGTCCAGGATGGCCTTGCGCGCTTCGTCGTCATCGAACGGGCCGGCCGCGGCATGCAGCGGCATCCACAGGGCCAGGACGAGGCAGGCGAGGCGGGACGGAGACAGTTTGATCATAAGCGTTGCTCTTTCTAAACCGGTTGCTGAGATAAAACGGGGCGGGTAGCAGTCTGCACTGCGTCCCGCCCCCTGTCAATCAACGCTGATCGGCCCGATCAGCCGGATTGATTACTGATAAACGATGTCAGCGCGGCGGTTTTCAGCCCAGGCTTCTTCGTTGCTGCCGGTTGCTTTTGGCTTCTCTTCGCCCAGCGAGACGGCTTCCATCTGGCCTTCCGACACGCCCAGCGACGCCATCGAGCGACGGACGGCTTCGGCACGCTTCTGGCCCAGGGCCAGGTTGTACTCGGTGCCGCCGCGTTCGTCGGTGTTGCCCTGGATCAGGACCTTGCGGCCGGTGTTCTTGGTCAGGTAGGCCGAGTGATTCTCGACGACCGGCTTGCCGTCGGCACGGACGACGTAGCTGTCGAAGTCGAAGTACACGCTGCGGTTCGCCAGGACGCCTTTCGGGTCGTTCAGCGGATCGACGGTGCCGGTTTCGACCGGACGGATGTCACGGCTGGTGTCGGCCGGCGGCGGGGTCTGGGCGACCGGCGGCTGCTCGACCACCGGGGCTTCTTGCAGTTTGGGCGACGAGCAGGCCGACAGGACGGCCGCGACCGACGCGATGAGGGCTACACTTTTCAGATTGCGCATGGGTTTTTCTCCTGGTCAAAAAATTTTTACTTCATAAACGGGCCCCAGCTGGGCTCCCGAATGTTTCCCGCTTGGGTGCTCAAGCGTTGCTTGATGCGCCCGTCGACCGACACCACGGCCAGCGCGGTACGGCCGCCGCCCCTGGTGGCATACATGATGTATTTGCCGTTCGGCGAAAAACTCGGTTCGGTGGCCCCTTCGGCCAAGCGCTGTTCCTGGCCGCTGGCCAGGTCCATCGCATACAGGGAAAAACCCCCTTCGCGTTGCGAAATCCACGCCAGCGTCTTGCCGTCCGGGGATACTCGAGGGCTGATGTTGTAGTTGCCGTTGAACGTGACACGGGTGGCCTGGCCACCGTTCACGCCCATCTTGTAGATCTGCGGACCGCCGCTGCGGTCACTGGTGAAATAGACGCTCTGGCCGTCGGCCGAGAAGCGCGGTTCGGTGTCGATGCCGTTGCTGGTGGTCAGGCGGCGCATGCCGCTGCCGTCGGCGTTGACGATGAAGACTTGCGTATTGCCGGTGCGCGACAGGGCCAGGGCCAGCTTGGTGCCGTCCGGCGACCAGGCCGGCGCCGAGTTGTTGCCCTTTTCGTTGGCCACGATCGTGCGCTGGCCGGTGACCAGGTTCTGCACGTAGATCACCGGCTTGCGCAGTTCGAACGAGACGTAGGCCACCTTGGTGCCGTCCGGCGACCAGGACGGCGAGATGATCGGTTCCTTGCCGTGCGCCGCGACCTGTTCGCCGAAACCGTCGGCATCTGCCACCACCAGCTTGTAGTCGCGCGGGCCGTCCTGCTTCACGTAGGTCAGGCGGGTCGAGAAGATGCCGCGCACGCCGGTGAGCTTTTCGTAGACGTCGTCGGCGATGCGGTGCGCTTCGAGGCGCGTGTTGCGCGCGCCGACGGCGTCCGACAGTTGCGAGATCTGGGTCTGCTTGACGGTGTCGAGCAGCTTGTAGCGGACCTGGAAGCGGCCGTCGGGCATCTTCTGCACCGAGCCCACCACGAGGGCGTCGGCGCCGCTGGCCTTGAACGCGGCCAGGTCGACGCTGGCCGTATCCGAGATCGGCTGGCGCGCATCGATGACCTTGAACACGCCGCTGCGTTCGAGGTCGGCGCGGATGATGGCGGACACCTGTTCCGGCGCCACCGATTCGTCGGCGAAGGCCGCCACGGCGACCGGGATCTGGTTGCTGCCCACGCCGGCGATCTCGACGCGCAGCTGGGCATGTGCAGCCACGCCCATCAGCAGGGTGGCCGAAAACAGCAGGGTATGTAGTTTCTTCATAAGTCTCTCAACGCTATGGTTTGGCTCGGGACGCGATCACTGCAGATCCTTCATATGGAAGTCGATCACGAGGGAACGCTCTACCGTACCATCTTTCTTCTTTGGCAGTGGGGACGATTTGGTGATGCCCTTTTCCACGGCGTCGTCGAACGCCGGGATGCCGCTGCTCTTGATCTTGCGGACCGAAATGATCTCGCCGGTCGGCAACTGCTCGACCCGGAACGAGGCCGTCGGATTGCCCGGTTCGTCCGTGCTGCCCGGGTACGAGGTATTGCCCTTCACCTTGGCCGTGATGGCGGCGACGTAGCTCTTGTCGCGGCCCGGCGCGCTCGACTGGGCGGCCGTGCCGGTATTGCTCGTGCCGCTGCCGGCGGCGGCCGCCATCATGCGTTTCATGTCTTCGGCGCGCTGCGCCTCGCGTTTCTTCTGGTCCGCCGCTTCCTGTTTCTTCTTCTCGGCCTCGGCCTTTTTCTTCTTCTCGGCGTCTTCTTTTTTCTTTTGCTCGGCTTCCTTCTTCTCGGCTTCCTCGCGCGCCTTTTTCTCGGCCAGTTCCTTTTCCTTCTTCTCGGCCAGGGCCTTTTCTTTTTTCTCGGCGAGCTCGCGTTCCTTCTTCGCCTCGCGTTCCTGCGCTTTCTTTTCCTCGGCGCGCTGCTTCTCGAGTTCGCGCTCGCGCTCCAGGCGCGCCTCTTCCTTGCGCTTCAGGTCTTCCTGGCGCTTCTTCTCGCGTTCGAGGGCGATGTCGGGCTGCTTGGGCGGGGCCGGACGTTCGACCGGCGGCGGCGGCGGTTCGACCGCGCGCGGCGCCGGTTCGGGCGGCGGCGGGGTGTCCGGCTGGGGTTCCGGTTCCGGCTCGGGTTCCGGCGGCGGGGGCGGCGGGGCGGCGACCTGGGTCTGGACGTCCCAGATCTCGGCCTCGATGGCCACCGGCGTATTGTTCTGCCAGCTGACGCCGATGAACAGGAAGGCCAGCAGCAGCGCATGCACGCCGACCGCCAGGCCGATCGCGGGCCAGCGGTTCGGCTCGGGCGGGACCCGGTAGTGCGGGCCGTCCGTGTCGGTGCGGGTTTGCTTCGTTGCTGCCATCGGTTCAGTTCGCCGTCACTTGGTGGCCAGGCCGACGCGCGTGATGCCCATCTTCTTGGCTTCCGAGATCAGCTGGATCACGTCGTCGTACTTGCTGTCGCGGTCGCCCGAGACCAGGACCGGGTAGTCCGGATGCTCGGCATGGATCGCGGCCAGGCGCTGCACGAGCGCGGCGCGGTTCGACACGTCTTCCAAGGCCTGCGGCGTCTTGCCGTTGATGCCGATCGCCAGCTGGCCCTTGTCCTTGACGGCGATCGTGATGTAGGTGTCGGGCGGCTGGGTCGAGCGCTCGGCGCTCGGCAGCTTGATCTCGCTGGGGTTCTGGGCCGGCGGCGTCACCATGAAGATGATGAGCAGCACCAGCATCACGTCGATGTACGGTACGACGTTGATGTCGGCTTTGAGCTTGCGGCGCGAGCTGCGCATGCTGCTGTTGAAGGCCATGTCCGATTCCTCTGCGGCGTTCAGCGCGACTGGCGCTGCAGGATGTTCGAGAATTCCTCGACGAAGCTCTCGAAGCGGATCGCGAGGCGGTCGATGTCGTGCGTGAAGCGGTTGTACGCCACCACGGCCGGGATCGCCGCGAACAGGCCGATGGCGGTGGCGATCAGCGCTTCGGCGATGCCGGGCGCGACGGCGGCCAGCGTGGCCTGCTGCACGTTGGCCAGGCCGCGGAAGGCGTTCATGATGCCCCACACGGTGCCCAGCAGGCCGATGTACGGCGAGACCGAGCCGACCGAGGCCAGGAAGTTCAGGTGCGTGTCGAGGTGGTCCAGTTCGCGCTGGAAGGCGGCGCGCATGGCGCGGCGGGCGCCGTCCAGCACGGCGCTGCCGTCGAGGGCGTCGCGCGCGGCCTGCTTGCCCTTGATGAACTCGCCCATGCCGGCCTCGAAGATGCGCGCCAGCGGACCGCTCTG
>DAMAFT010000309.1:0-5687 GCA_031995805.1 Massilia sp. | reverse complement strand
GTCGCTGGTTCGAGCCCAGCACGGCCTACCAGAGATTCCAGCGAAAGCGCCAGCCTCCAGGCTGGCGTTTTTGTTTTCGGCCCTGCCTTACCCCGCATCCACCATCACGCAATTGCGCCCGCCCTTCTTGGCCGCATACAGCGCCTTGTCGGCCGCATCGACGAGCAGCGCCGCCTCGTGCAGGCGCTGCGGGTCGAATGCCGCCACCCCGATGCTGAGCGTGACCATCGGCCAGTGCGCCGCCGGCGCGTGCGCCAGCTGCAGCGCGGCCACGTGCTCGCGGATCGCGTTGGCGTGCACGCGCGCCTGCTCCAGCGTGGTATCCGGCAGGATCGCCGCGAACTCCTCGCCGCCGTAGCGCGCGGCCACGTCGGCCGGGCGCTTCAGCTTCGCGGCCAGCGCCCGCGCCACCGTCGCCAGGCAGGCGTCGCCCTGCTGGTGGCCGAAATGGTCGTTGTAGGCCTTGAAGGAATCGATGTCGATCAGCAGCAGCGCCAGGCTGCCCTGCGCGCGCTGGGCGCGGCGCAGCTCGCGGTCGAGGGCGACGTCGAAGTAGCGGCGGTTGGCGATGCCGGTCAGGCCGTCCACGTAGGAACGGGCGCGCAGCGATTCGGCATGGTCGAGCAGGCGCTTCTCGCGCTCTACCGTGCCGCTGACGTCGCGGATCTCGATCAGGCAATGGCGCTCGCCATCCTCGCTGAACGGCGTGACGCTGACGGCCTGGTCGATGCGCGGACCGTCGAAGCTGCCGGCCTCGCGCAGCGGGAACGGCGTGCGTCCCTCGGACGGCGGGATGACGCCGCCAGCCCCGCCCGCGAGCGCATCCAGCACGGTCGCCTCGACGCGCGAGCCGCGCAGTTCCGGAAACACGTCGAACAGGGAGCGCCCGCGCACGCGCGCGGCGGCGCGGCCGCAGCGCGGCACCATCCAGCCGTTCCACAGGATGATGCGGTGCGCGCTGTCGAGCACGACGATGCCGCCCTGCACGAGCTGGAGGACGCGCTCGGCGATGCCGGCGCTGGAGGTAGAGTCGATCTGGGACACGTCGTGGTTTGATATCTGAAGATCAACTGATCATACCGGAAACCAAGCATGCCGAGGCCTCACCGGCCTGCACAACAATTGCTGCACCCAACAAACAATTGTTGTTAATTTCACTCAGGCACTTGGCCCGGCGGCGGCGAGCCGCTATAATGCCGTCCGTCGGGTCGTTAGCTCAGTTGGTAGAGCAGCGGACTTTTAATCCGTTGGTCGCTGGTTCGAGCCCAGCACGGCCTACCACGAATCTGCAGTATCGAATGAAGGCGTCATGAGCGATCATGACGCCTTTTTTCGTTGTCGGTACCGATCCTCCCGCGTGTCGATATCGTGGGCGTATTGTTGGATGCTGCCTGGATGCTTGCGCGGGTACATCAAGATGGCGTCCGCAGCGCGTTCATCGGACGTCTGCGTGGTGGACTGCGGGCGTTGGCCGGCAGCCTTGCCCGAACTGCGGTAAGCTGTGCGCCGGCCGTATGGTCCGGCTTGCTCCGGACCGCTCGATGATCCATTCCCGGTTGCCAGCCGGGTCGGACGAATGCCCTTCCAATCCGGCCATTCGCCTCTTCTCCACGCCATGCCCCAGACCATCCTCGCCCCCGTCCATCACGAACTGATCATCAAGAAGAGCCGCTTCATCGCCTGCGTCCAGCCGATGCCGGACCGCCCCGGCGCGCAACAGGTCGTCGCCGCGCTGCGCGCCGCGCATCCGGGCGCGGCCCACGTGTGCTGGTCGCTGCTGGCCGGCGGGCAATCGGCCGCCGTCGACGACGGCGAGCCGAGCGGCACCGCCGGACGCCCCATGCTGGACGTGCTGCGCCACCAGGACCTGGAAGGCGTGCTGGCCACCGTGGTGCGCTACTTCGGCGGCATCAAGCTGGGCGCGGGCGGCCTCGTGCGCGCCTACACGGACAGTGTCGCCCAGGCGCTGCTGGCGGCGCAGAAGGTGCCGATCGTGCGCCAGCGCCACCTGGCCTGCAGCGCCTCCTACCCGCTCGAGGGCATGGTCCGGCGCGAGCTCGACGCGGCCGGCGCCACGCTGGACGACGTCGTCCATGCCGACGCGGTGACGTTCCTGTTCCACCTGCCGGAAGACCGCGCCGGCGTCCTGGTCGCGCGGCTGAACGAGGCGGGCAACGGGCGCATCGGGTGGATCGAGGCCCTGGAAGATACCGGGGAAGGCTGAGCTGGTAACGCTATCATCGCGCCGAATACCGGACATCACGACTCAAAAGCGGACTCGCCTGCTGGCAGCGGCCATAATCGCCGGTTCCCTTGCGCCCGCGCAGGCACTGCGCGCCCGGGCCTCGTCAATACACTGAAGAAGAACACCATGATCAAGAAGAGCCTGGCTCCCCTGGCCCTCGGCGGTTTCGGCATCGGCATGACCGAATTCGTCATGATGGGCATCCTGCCCGACATCGCCGGCGGCTTGTCGATTTCCATTCCCCAGGCGGGCTACCTGATTTCGGCTTATGCGGTCGGCGTCGTGGTGGGCGCGCCGACCCTGGTCAGCATGATGTCGCACCGGCCGCCGCGCAGCGTGCTGGTCTGGTTCATGCTGATGTTCACGATCTTCAATGCGCTGTCGGCGTTCGCGCCGAACTTCGAGTCGATGCTGCTGTTCCGCTTCCTGGCCGGCCTGCCGCACGGCGCTTTCTTCGGCGTCGGCGCCGTGGTCGCCACGCGCCTGGCCGACAAGGGCAAGGCCGCGGCGGCCGTCGCCAGCATGTTCACCGGGCTGACGCTGGCGAACGTCATCGGCGTGCCGGCGGGTACCTGGCTCGGCCATAACATGAGCTGGCGCATCGTGTTCGCCATCGTCGCCGCCATCGGCCTGGCCACGATGGCCATGCTGCACCGGGTCGTTCCCTACATCGAGGCGACCAGGGGCCCGGGCCTGGCGCAGGACCTGCGCATCTTCCGCAACCCGAGCCTGTGGCTGGCGCTGGGCATCACGTCGATCGGCACCGGCGGCCTGTTCGCCTGGCTGAGCTATATCGCGCCGCTGCTGACCGAAGTCTCGCGCTTCCACGCCAACACCATCCCGCTGATCATGACCATCGTCGGCGTCGGCATGACCGTGGGCGTGACCCTGGGCGGCCGCCTGGCCGACAACGTGGCGCCGCTGCGCGCCATCGTCATCCTGCTGGTGACGCTGGTGGCGCTGCTGTGCCTGAACGCGCTGCTGGCCCGCTCGCAGCCGGCGATGTTCGTGCTGTCGTTCCTGATCGGCGCGAATGCGATGGCGCTGGGGCCGTCGATCCAGATGCTGCTGATCGAGCACTCGCGCGAAGCGGAAATGCTGGGTTCCTCGCTGGGCCAGTCGGGCTTCAACATCGGCAACGCCACCGGCGCCTTCCTCGGCGGCATCCCGCTGACCTTGGGCTATTCCTACGCATCCCCGCAATGGGTAGCGGCCGCGCTGGCCCTGTCCGGCGTCGGCCTGGCCCTGGCCATGCTGCTGCACGGCCGCCGCGCCACGGGCATGCTGGCGCCCGGCGCCTGAAACAAAGGAAATTACCCAAAACCGGGCTCTGACCCCGGCTCTGACCCCGGTTTGGGTTTTATCAAACCGGGGTCTGACCCCGAATTGTCGGGTTGGGGTCAGGGCTGGCGGCGTTTGCGGCGGCGGGACAGGCCGAAGGCCGCCAGGCCGCCCAGCACCAGGGCGATGCTGCCCGGCTCGGGAACCACGGTCGACGGCGGCGTCGATGTGCCGCCCAGGTTCAGGCCCGCCACGTCCACCGCCTTGAAGTTGTGGTTGGCGTTGATCTGCACCGTCGAATTCCAGGTGTCGACGATGACGGTGCCGTTGACCTGGCCCCAGTCCTTCGACACCGTCGCATACGGCGCCAGGATGCTGCCGATGACGCTGCGCACGTCGACGGTCGTCGCTTCGTAGAAGTTGAACAGCACGTTGTACCCGCTCAGCGAAGCGAATTCGATATTGTTGTCGGCAAAGCTGCCGGTCTTGCCGCTGACGTTGAAGATCAGCGTCTGGCCCGGTACCAGGTTCGACAGTTTCCACTCTTTCGAGGTCTGGAAGATATTCCCCGACACGTCGAAGATGTCGACGCCCCCCTTGCCGCTGCCGCTCACATAGGAAATGCCCGAGCCGCCGGCCACGGTGCCGGTGTTCGCCAGTCCATCGAGGGCCGAGGACAGGTTCTTGTAGTAACTCTCAGCCGCCTTGAAGTCGATCGGCTTGACGGTCGAAACGCCATTGAACGCCCAGTCCGGGCCCGACACCGTGCCGCCCGCATACGTCACGCCGTTGACGATATTGCCGTTGCTCATGCTGACGTTGCCGCCGGCTACCACCGCGTAATTCTTGAAGGCGTCCGTGTCCTTGTCGTTGACCCGGTAGCCCGACAGCGTGACGTTGCCGCCGGCGACGATCGCGCCCTCGGTATCGCTGTTGCTCGACGTGAAATTCTTGATCGCATACACATTTGCCCCGCCGATCGGGGCCGCCAGGTCCAGTAGCGCCGCATGGGCGGCATTGCCCGCGAACAGGGCGGTCATGGCGACGGCGATGGCAAGATGACGGGAAGCAGGCATGGGATTTCCTTGCGCAAATTGATTAAACGCAAGATTATCACCAATCAGCTTATTTTTCCCGGCGACACGAAGTCAGTGTTGCGCAGATGCGGAACATTCAGACCAGCAGCGCCTGCTCCATCGCCGCGGCGACATCGGAGGCCTCGTCGACCATGGCTTGGAAATCGTCCTCTTCGACCAGGTAATCCAGCACGCTGTCGGCATGCATCGGCAACGCTTCCGGCGGCGGGCCCAGCGGCGACGGCACGGCCGCGTAGGTATTGGCCAGCAACAGCGTATCGAGCAGCGTGGCCGGCGGCATGCCCATCAGCTTGCCGCGCAGCCCGAAGATCGCCTCGGCGATCGGCTCCGGCAGCATCAGCCTGCGCGCCACCTCGCGCGTGACGACGTCCTCGCACAGCTCGGCCCACTTTTCCGGATCGTCGTCGAGCAGGCCGGGGAAGCCATCGGCGCGCGACAGCAGGTAGAAGGCGCCGACCTCGTGCACGATGCCGGCGAACATGGCGGTATCGGGATTGACGAAGGTGAGGCAGCGTGCGAACACGTGGGCCAGCGCCGCCACCTGCACCGTGTGCTCCCACAGCTGGGCGGCCTTGGCGCGCAGGCCGGGATCGGCGATGCGCGTGCCGAACTGGCGCACGGCCAGGCCGGTGGCCAGCATCTGCAGGTTGCGGTAGCCGATCCGCTCCACCGCCGTGCGCACGTTGGTGACGGCGCGCCCGCCGGCGTTGAAGATGGGCGTGTTGGCCAGCGCCACCGTGCGCGCCGCCAGTTGCGGCTCGCCCAGCACCAGGCGAATCGCCTCCTCCAGGTGGCAATCCGGATCGTTCAAGGCCTGCTGCAGGCGCAGCACGGCGTTCACGCTGGTGGGAAAGGAAATCTCGCCACGCTCGGCCTGGGCGACGATCGTTCCGAAGGCTTCTAGTCTGTTCACGGCGGCGATTATACGCCCGCCTAACATAGCCTAGGAGCAATTTTCGTACATACGTTCGCAACCTGTGGTAGATACGCGAAAAAAACGGCCGGCTACATGGCAGCCGGCCGCCGAAGGGCAAAGCGATGCCTTACTTGACCTTGATCGCGCT
>DAMAFT010000308.1:0-5722 GCA_031995805.1 Massilia sp. | reverse complement strand
CCCATCGAGCCCAGGTGCACCGGCATGTGCGGGGCGTTGGCGACCAGGTTGCCGGCGGCGTCGAAGATCGCGCAGCTGAAGTCCAGGCGCTCCTTGATGTTGACCGAATAGGCCGTGTTCTGCAGGCGCAGGCCCATCTGCTCGGCGACCGACATGAACAAGTTGTTGAAGATCTCCAACATCACCGGGTCGACGCTGGTGCCGATCGCGTGGCGCACCGGCAGCGCCTGCACGCGGCGCAGCACCAGGTGGCCGTGCGCCGTCACGCGCGCCTGCCAGCCCGGCTCCACCACCGTGGTCGCATTCGCCTCGGCGACGATCGCCGGGCCGTCCAGCACGTGGCCCGCGCCGATGTCTTCGCGCCGGTACACGGCCGTGTCGCGCCAGGCGCCGTCGCCGTACGTCGGCACCGTCTCGAACGGTTGCGCGGCATCCGTGCGTGGCGCACCCGCGGCCTGCCCGGAGGGTGCGTCGGCGCGCCCCAGCGCCTCGACCGACACCGCTTCGACCACCAGCGCCTTGCCGGGCATGAGGAAGGAAAAGCGGCGCCGGTACGCGTGCAAGAACTGCGCCCGCATGTCCGCGTGGCTGCCGAACGCCACCACCAGCGCCGAATCCGTGCCTTCGTAGCGCAGGTGTGCGCGGCGCAGCACGTCGATGCGCGCCGGGGCCACGCCCTGCGCCAGCAACTGGGCGCGCGCGCCCTCGGCCAGCGCATCGAGTTCGGCGTCCAGCGCGGCGCCGGCGACGTCGTCCAGCCGGCGCTCGACCGCCTTCTCGCGCAGCGCGCCCTGGTCGGCCAGGCCCATGCCGTAGGCCGACAGCACGCCGGCCAGGGAGTGGACGAACACCGTCTTCATGCCGAGCGCGTCGGCCACGAGGCAGGCGTGCTGGCCGCCGGCGCCGCCGAAGCTGGTCAGGGCGTAGTCGGTGACGTCGTGGCCGCGCTGCACCGAGATCTGCTTGATCGCATTCGCCATGTTGCCGACGGCGATGCGCAGGAAGCCCTCGGCGACGGCCTCCGGCGCCGGCGCTCCGGTACCGGCGCCGCCGGCCGCGCCGACCCGTGCGGCCAGCGCCGCGAAGCCGCTCCGCACCGCGTCCACGTCGAGCGGCTCGTCGCCGGCGGCGCCGAACAGGTGCGGGAAGTGGCGCGGCTGGATCGTGCCGAGCATGACGTTGCAGTCGGTGACCGTCAGCGGACCGCCGCGGCGGTAGCTGGCCGGGCCCGGGCTCGCGCCGGCGCTGTCGGGGCCGACGCGGTAGCGGCTGCCGTCGAAGTGCAGGATCGAGCCGCCGCCGGCCGCCACGGTGTGGATGCTCATCATCGGCGCGCGCATGCGCACGCCCGCCACCTGGGTCTCGAAGGCCCGCTCGAATTCGCCGGCATGGTGCGACACGTCGGTCGAGGTGCCGCCCATGTCGAAGCCGATCACGCGCTCGAAGCCCGCCAGGCGGCTGGCGCGCACCATGCCGACGATGCCGCCGGCGGGGCCGGACAGGATGCTGTCCTTGCCCTGGAACGCCTGGGCGTCGGCCAGCGCGCCGCTGGACTGCATGAACTGCAGGTGCACGCCGGGCAGTTCGCGCGCCACCTGGTCGACGTAGCGGCGCAGGATCGGCGACAGGTAGGCGTCGACCACCGTCGTGTCGCCGCGCGCCACCAGCTTCATCAGCGGGCTGACCTCGTGCGATACCGAGACCTGGGTGAAGCCGATGGCGCGCGCGATGCGCGCCGTGGCCGCCTCGTGCGCGTGGTAGCGGTAGCCGTGCATGAACACGATGGCCAGCGCGCGCAGGCCGGCGTCGAACGCCGCCTGCAGGTCGCGCCGGACGCCGGCCTCGTCCAGCGGCCGCACCACGTCGCCGTGGGCGCCGATGCGCTCGTCGACCTCGATGGTGCGCGCGTACAGCAGTTCCGGCAGCACGATGCGGCGGGCGAACAGGCGCGGCCGGTTCTGGTAGGCGATGCGCAGCGCGTCGCCGAAGCCGCGCGTGATGGCCAGCGCCGTCGGCTCGCCCTTGCGCTCGAGCAGCGCATTGGTCGCCACCGTGGTGCCCATCTTGACCGCCTCGATCGTGCTGGCGGGAATCGCCTCGCCATCCGCCAGGCCGAGCAGGCGGCGGATGCCGGCCACGGCGGCGTCGCGGTACTGCCCGGGGTTCTCCGACAGGAGCTTGTGGGTCACGAGCGTGCCGTCGGGGCGGCGCGCCACGATGTCGGTGAAGGTGCCGCCGCGGTCGATCCAGAACTGCCAATCCATGGGTATCCCATCGTGATATGAAGACAAGCGCGTATTCTAGTCGCGCGGCGCCGAAAATTTGCGAGAATGGCCGATCCGGCGCGCGAGCGCCCCTCGGAGCCCCCATGGATACCCTGCTCTACACCGTTGCCCAGGTCCGCGCCATCGAACTGGCGGCGTCCGCCCGGCTCGAACCCGGCGAACTGATGCGGCGCGCCGGCGAAGCGGCGTCGGCCTATGCGCTGGAACTGCTCGGCGGCCTGCCCACCGGCATCGTGCTGGTGCTGGCCGGTCCCGGCAACAACGGCGGCGACGCCCTCGAGGTCGCCGCCAATCTGGCCAACCTGGGCGCCCGCGTGGAAGTGGTGCACCTGCCCGGCGCGGCGCCGTCCTTCGAGACGCAGCGCGCGCTGGCGCGGGCGCAGGCCAGCCGCGCCCGCTTCGTGGACGGCTTCGCGCCGGGACGCCAGCATTGCCTGGTCGTCGACGGCCTGTTCGGCATCGGCCTGGCGCGCCCGCTGGCGGGCCGCGCGCGCGAACTGGCCCTGCAGGTGTCCGGAATGGCGTGCGCGGTGCTGGCGCTGGACGTTCCGAGCGGCCTGGATGCCGACACCGGCGCCGTCGTCGGCCCGGACGGCGTCGCCGTGCGCGCCACGCACACGATCACCTTCCTCGGCAACAAGCCGGGCCTGCACACGGGCGACGGCTGCGACCATGCCGGCCGCGTGCACGTCGACCGCCTCGCCACCGACGGCCTGCACGCGGAGACGGCGCAGGCGCGCCTGAACGGGACGGCCCTGTTCGGCCACCTGCTGGCGCCGCGCCGGCGCAATACCCACAAGGGCAGCTTCGGCGACGTGGCGGTGCTGGGCGGCGCGCGCGGCATGGCGGGCGCGGCGATGCTGGCCACGCGCGCCGCCCTGTTCGCCGGCGCCGGGCGCGTGTTCGCGGCCGTGCTCGACCCGGGCCTGGGCGTCGATCCGCCGCAACCCGAGATCATGTACCGCGACGCCGCCGGCTTCGCCTTCGCCGGCCGCACGGTGGTGGCCGGCCCCGGCATGGGCGACTCCTCGGTGGCCGCCAGCCTGCTGGCCAAGGCCATCGACGGCGACGGCCCGCTGCTGCTCGACGCCGACGCGCTGAACCTGGCCGCCGCCAGCCACGACCTGCAGGAACGCGTGCGGGCGCGCGTGCAAGCGCCTGGCCGACCGGTCGTGCTCACACCGCATCCGCTGGAGGCCGCGCGCCTGCTCGGCGTCACCGCCGCCATCGTCCAGGCCGACCGCCTCGAGCATGCGCGCGAGCTGGCCGCGCGGCTGCAGGCGGTCGTGATCCTCAAGGGCGCCGGCAGCGTGGTGGCGCGCCCCGACGGCGAGGTCGCCATCAACCCGACCGGCAATCCGGGCCTGGCGAGCGGCGGCACCGGCGACGTGCTGGCGGGCCTGTGCGGGGCCCTGCTGGCGCAGGGCTGGCCGGCGTGGGAAGCGGCGCTGGGCGGCGCCTGGCTGCACGGCGCCGCGGCCGACCGGCTGGTGGACGGCGGCATCGGCCCGATCGGCCTGACGGCGGGCGAGTTGCCGCGCGCGATCCGGGCGGAGCTGAATGCGCTGGCGCAGCGGCCGTCCTAGCGGTGGGCCGGCGCTCCCGCCAGCCGGCCCGCGGCGATGGTGAGGGTGCGGCCGCAGCGCGCGGCCATCGCGGGGTCGTGCGTGACCAGCACGAGCGTCGAGCCGCGCTCGCGGTTCAGCTCGAACATCAGCCGGGTGACGGCCTCGCCGGTGGCGGCATCGAGGCTGCCGGTCGGCTCGTCGGCGAACAGCAGCGGCGGCTCGGTGACGAAGGCGCGCGCCAGCGCCACGCGCTGCTGCTCGCCGCCCGACAGGTACTTGGGGTAGTGGTCCAGGCGGCTGGACAGGCCGACGCGGCCCAGCATGGCCTGCGCCCTGGTGCGCGCCGCGGGGTCGCCGCGCAGTTCCAGCGGCAGCATCACGTTTTCCAGCGCGCTCAGGTGCGCGAGCAACTGGAACGACTGGAACACGAAGCCCAGCCTGGCCTTGCGGAAGGCGGCGCGGCCGTCCTCGTCGAGGGCGAAGATGTCGGTACCGTCGAGCAGTACCTTGCCGGTCGATGGGGTATCGAGGCCGGCCAGCAGGCCGAGCAGCGTCGACTTGCCGGAACCGGAGGCGCCGACGAGGGCGAGCGTCTCGGCCGGTTGCACGGTAAAATCCACCTCGTGCAGGATGGTGAGTTCGCCGCTGGCGTCCGCCACCCGCTTCGACAGGCCGATCACCGCGATCGCCGGTCTGCGACCGCCTGGCGCGGTCGATTCGTCTTTGGAAGCCTCGGGATTATCACGCATGCTGAATCGTTTCAAGTTCAAGGAGTGGACGGTCGGCGCCATCGCGCTGTGCGCGCTGGCCGCCGCCGGAAGTGCCTATTCTGCACCAAAAACCGTACTGGTGGTGGGCGACAGCCTGTCCGCCGAATACGGCATCGCGCGCGGCAGCGGCTGGGTGGCCCTGCTGGAGCGGCGCCTGAAGGCGCAGAAGATCGACGCGCGCGTCGTCAACGCCAGCATCAGCGGCGAGACCACCAGCGGCGGCCGTACCCGCCTGCCGGCCCTGCTGCAGCAGCACAGGCCGCAGGTCGTCGTGCTCGAACTGGGCGCCAACGACGGCCTGCGCGGGCTGCCCGTGGCCGCTGCCCGGGACAATCTGCGCACCATGATCGGCCTGGCGCAGCAGAACCAGGCCAGGGTGCTGCTGGTCGGCATGCAGATGCCGCCCAACTACGGCCGCGCCTACACCGAGCGCTTCGCCGGCATGTACAAGCAACTGGCCACGCAGTCGAAGGTGCCCCTGGTGCCCTTCATGCTGGACGGCGTGGCCCAGGACATGGCCAATTTCCAGGCCGACCGCATGCATCCGCTGGCGAACGCCCACCCCGCCATCCTCGACAACATCTGGCCGCAACTGGCCACCCTGATCAAGCAACAATGAAATATCCTGCAGTCCTGAACTTCGAGACCATCCTGGCGTCGCTCGACGACTTCGACACCATCATCGACGCCCGCAGCGAATCCGAGTTCGCCCTCGACCACCTGCCCGGCGCCATCAACTGCCCGGTGCTGGACGACGCCCAGCGCATCCTGGTCGGCACCACCTACCGGCAGGTCGGCGCCTTCGAGGCCAAGAAGCTGGGTGCGCCGCTGGTCGCCGCCAACATCGCGCGCCACATCGAGACGCGGTTCGCCGACAAGCCGAAGGACTGGAAGCCGCTGGTCTACTGCTGGCGCGGCGGCAACCGCAGCGGGTCGATGGCCCTGATCTTCGCCAAGATCGGCTGGCCGGTGGTGCAGCTCGAAGGCGGCTACAAGGACTACCGGGCCTACGTGGCGGCCGACCTGGAACGGCCGCCGCAGCTCGACCTGCGCGTGATCTGCGGCACCACGGGCAGCGGCAAGAGCCGGCTGCTGGAGA
>DAMAFT010000307.1:0-5738 GCA_031995805.1 Massilia sp. | reverse complement strand
CCGCGCCGCGCACCGCATGCGCGAACCGGCGCGGCGCGATGCCGGCCAGGCGCTGAAGACGGCACGCCTGATGACCATCACCGAGCTGCTCGTCGACGAGCACAAGCCGGAAGGCGCGCTGGAGGCCGTGGCCGAGCTGAACGCCAGCGGCCAGCGCCATATCCACGCGCTGCAGTGGGCGATGAAGGCCAACCAGCAGGCCCGCAACTGGCCCGAGGTGCTGCGCCTGGTACGCACGCTGGACAAGCGCAACGCCCTGCATCCGGCGCTGTCGAGCCGCCTGCGCGAGCTGGCCTACGAGGCGCTGCTGGGCGAGGGCGGCCACGACGCCGAGTCGGTCCGCGCCGTCTGGGCCGGCGTCCCCGCCGCCGACCGCCTGCAGCCCGCCATCGCGGCGCTTGCCGCGAGCGCCTTCAACGCCCGCGGCCTGCACGACGAAGCGCGCGTGATCGTCGAGGACGCCCTCAAGGCCGGATGGGACGAGCGCGTCGTGCGCGCCTACCGCGACGCCGCCGGCCCGGAAGGCTCGCCCACGCTGCTGGCCCAGATCGAGCGCTGCGAAGCCTGGCTGCGCGCGCATCCGGGCGACCCGGAACTGGCGTTGACGCTGGGTTCGCTGTGCCTGCGCCAGAAGCTGTGGGGCAAGGCCCAGCGCTACCTGGAAGCGGCGCTGTCCGACGCCACCGGCCCGGACACCGTGCGCGAGGCGCACCTGAAGCTGGCCCAGCTGCACGAGGCGCTGGGGCAGCAGGAGCAGGCCAATCATCACTTCAGGCAGTGTGCGTTGGCGACGGTGTTGTAGGTTGCTCTCGGGCGGTCTCGACGCTTGTCGGCCGCTCTACCGCGTGTGCGGCGCGTTTGCCCTGATCGCCTCGATCATGTCGACGACCTCGGCCGACATTGCGTCCTCCCGACGCTTCAGCACGGCTGCGGTGCCGGTGGGTGCGGCGCACTGCAGGGCAGGACCATTGTCGACGTAGCGGCAGGTGACGGTCATGCGCCGCATGGCTTCGGTGACTGCCTGGCCGGGCAGGAAGGGCGCCAGCACGAGGACGTCGCCGTCGACGGTGGCGCGTACCCCGAAGCCGATGGTCGCGCGCGGCGCAGGTTGCGGCGTCGGCCCGCCGTCCATGCGCACGAAGGGCTTGGTCGAACCCACCATGAAACCCACGCCGTCGGCGGCAAGGTGCAGCTCGGTTTGTTCGGTCGTGCCTGCATAAAGGGAGTCGGCGCTGCCCCAGCTTCCCGTCCAGCGGGCGGCCAGGGTGGCGGCCGCGGCTGGCGTGCCGGCGCTGGCGTGGATGTCGGCCGCCAGCGGATCGACGCCGGGGCCGGCCAGTCCCACGCTGGCCAGCAGGGAAGCGGCGAGAAGGACGGCGGGCTTGGTCATCTTGGTCATGGCGGCGTGCATGAGTACCTGGAAGTTTTCTTCACGATAACATGCCTGGGTTTGCCGGAAATGCGCGCACTCCCACGCCGGAGGGATGCGCGTCGCGTCCGGCTGTCATCCTTTCCACGTTCCAATGAGATCTTGCGCACCGCACAAGGGTAAGACGATTCGCTATAATGGCTCCCTTTATTGTTTCTTCATCAAGCGAAGAAACGACGGATTCGAAACCAAGCCAGTAATCAAGGAAAACCCATGAGCCTGAACAACGTCAACGCCGGCCGCGATGTGCCGAACGATTTCAACGTCGTCATCGAAATCCCGATGAACGGCGATCCGATCAAGTACGAAGTGGACAAGGAATCGGGCGCGATCTTCGTCGACCGCTTCATGGGCACCGCGATGCACTACCCGTGCAACTACGGCTACATCCCGAACACCATCGCCGACGACGGCGACCCGTGCGACGTGCTGGTCATCACCCCGTTCCCGCTGCTGCCGGGCGTCGTGGTGCGCTGCCGCGTGCTGGGCGTGCTGAAGATGACCGACGAAGCCGGCGGCGACGCCAAGATCCTGGCCGTGCCGGTCGAGAAGCTGCTGCCGCTGTACGCCAACCTGAAGACCGTGCAGGACGTGCCGGAACTGACCCTGCGCCAGATCCAGCACTTCTTCGAGCACTACAAGGACCTGGAAAAGGGCAAGTGGGTCAAGGTCGACGGCTGGGAAGGCCCGGATGCCGCCAAGGAAGAGATCCTGAACGGCGTGAAGGCGTTCGAAGGCAAGCAACAGTAATGGCGTCGTCATGCGCCGCCGCGTCGTGGACGGGGCGGTGTGGCGGCGAGGAAAGGCCGGCACCTTAGGGGTGGCCGGCCTTTTTTATGGGTAGCGATGCCGGTGCGGACGGCACGGCGCCAGCAGGGCCAACGTAATGCGGGCGTCACGCGTGGGGAGCGCAGGGCCAACGTGATGCTGGCGTCACGCGTGGGCAGCGCAGGCGCAGTGTGGTTGCGGCCAGCCGGGTGGAGCTGCCCACCCTACGGCCTCCACACGGCGTTGGCGCGCGGTGTTACCAGCCGATGTCGCGCAGCAGCGGCAACGTCAGGTCGCGCGGCGGCGCCACGTCGTGCGTCAGGTCGGTGTTGATCGCCGGTTCCATCAGCTGGTTGGGGCGCGCTTCCGTCGTGTAGTGCGATACCGACGAGCCGGGCGAGTAGGCGGTCGGCGTGTACAGCAGGATGCGCCCGGCGGCATCGGTCCCGGCCAGGCGGGCCGTATCGAGGCCGAGGCTGGCGACGACGCCCGACTGCGTGCGCGAGCGCCGCTGCAGCGCCGCCTTGATGGTGGCGCCGTCGGCCTGGGTCAGGCGCACCGACGGGATCGCGATGGTCGGGTCGGTGCCGCCCAGGGTGCCGACGTCGCCCGGCTGGTTGTCGGCCACCACCATGCCGAGCGCCCCGGCGGCCTGCACGTTGCGCGCCTTGACCGTGAAGTCGCAGCCGCCCCCGCGGTCGACCAGGGCGACGTTGCCGCGTACCGCCAGCGTGTTCAGCGTGTTCAGCGGCTGGCAGGCGTAGCCGTTGCCGTCGGGCTGGTCGACCACCGGCATCAGCTGGCCGCGCACGGGCGGCTTCGACAGCGCCGGGCCGAAGGTGGCGTCGCCCACGCCGTAGTTGCCGGCCGACGTACCGGCCGCCGGACCGTCGATGCCCAGGCTCGAGGACGGCGCCAGCACCTGCGGCACGGCGGCCGTCACGATCGGGCCGTTCCAGGACAGGCCGCGCCAGGTGACGGCGGAGGCGGCGCGCTGGGCCGGCGTACTCTCGACCCAGGTGCGGTTGTTGCGGTTGTCGAGCAGGTAGTAGTCCCAGACCGATGGGATGTCGAGGATTTCCTCGCCGGTCTCGTCGTCGGTGAAGGTCTGGAAACCCAGGCCGTGGGCGAATTCGTGCAGCAGCACGGTGACGAGGTCGATCGCATTGCCGAAGTTACGGTCCAGGCCGAGGTAGAAGCCCTCGCCCGGCAGGCAGTCGGGGAACAGGCCCAGGCGCGAATTGAAGCGCGCGATGATGTGCGGCTGGCCTGGCGTGGCGACGTCCTCGCCCGCCAGCTTGCTGGCCAGCGCGGCCGGATACCAGGTCCCGGCGCGCGGGGCGTTGGGGAAGTCGGACCAGATCTCGTTGGCGCCGGCCGCGCCCAGCACGGCGCTGGTGGCCGTGCACGACAGCGGCACGAAGGAGGCGCCGATGCGGATCGTGACGTTGCTGGTGAGCGTGGCGCCCCAGATGTCGGCGGCGCGCTGGAAGGCGTTCAGGCGCTGCTGGCCGAGCGTGGTGCCGGGATTGCCGCCCACCGGGACCACCGGCGTCGCGTCGTTGAAGCCGACGCCGGCGTCGTTCAGGTTGACGATCACGATGGTGGCGGCGGCCCGGGCGGCGCCGGCGGAACAGGCCAGGGCCAGCGCGGCGGCCGCGGCCGCGGCGGCGACGGGCCGGCGCAGGCGCGGCAGGCCAGGCCAACGGGACAGCGGGCGTTCAGCGGGTGTCATGGTCGTGCTCCTTGGCATGCTGGGAGGGGGTGTGCAAGGCATCCTGCGCGGCCTGCCCGCCGTGCACGCACTGGCTGGACAGCGTGCCGCCGGCGTCGCGCGTGACGACTTCGTAGACCATCGACTTTTCGCCGAGGCGCACCCCGCGCGCGCCGGCGCGGCCCGCGACCACGTTCGGCGCGCGCGCGGCGCCGAGGGCGGCGTCGCGCGGCGTCCTTGCCTGCAGGGCGCGCGCTTCGGCGGCCGTGGGGGGGCGCAGCTTGCCGGTCCGGGGGTCGCGCACGACGACCATTCCTTCCTGGGCGCTGGCGTGGCCGTCCTGCCGGCCGGCGGCGCGGGCCTGCAGCGCGAAGACCGCCAGCAGGCACAGCGTGGCGAGCGCACCGGCGCCCAACATGGTTTGCTTGGACATGGTTTCCTCCGTGTTCAATCAGGATGCGCAGCGGCGCAGCGCGGGCAGCAGGCCGGCGCCCAGCGCCAGCATCATCCAGGCGGACGGCTCGGGGACGGCCGTCACGACGCTGACCGTGTCCAGGCCTACATAGTTCAGGGTATCGGCCGGACCCAGGTAGCGGAAGGCGAAGCGGCCGCTGCCCTCTTGTGTGATGCTGGCGGTGAACTGCTGCCAGTCGTCCGGATAGCCGGCGGTGCCGCCGAGCGTGGCCAGCACGGTGCCGAAGCCGGTGAGGTCGGTGCCGGAGCCGGACGAGAAGCGCACTTCCAGCAGGTCGTTGAAGCCGGGCGCAGCATCGTGGCGCGTGTAGAAGCTCAGCAGGGTGGTCCCGGAAAGGTCCAGCGTGGGGGTGATCAGCCAGTTGTCGACGCTGCCGATGCCGTTGGCGGCGCCGAGGAAGTTGGCGGCGGCGTAGGAATCGCTTGGGCCGGCCTGGGCCGGGAACAGTTGCGCATTGCCCTGGAACCAGCCGCTGCCCGGCGGCACGCTGGCATTGACCTGTACCCAGCCGTCCAGGCCGGCGACGTCGGCGAAGCCTTCGGTGAGGATGTCGATCCCGGCCGCCTGCGCGGCCGTGACGCCCAGCGCGGACAGCGATAGCGCCGCTGCCGCGCCCAAGGTTTTCACGGGTTTCATGGGAGCCCTTTCATTGAAGCCAGTAGGATGGTGGGTCGCTCGCGCTGGCTGACCGACGAGGCCATACTCATCCATCATAGGAATCGCATGCGCGAGCGGCTTGATCTGTGGCTAATGGATGGGCTGGATAGGCGAAGTCCAGCAGGGCGGGACGCGTGGTAGCGGCAGGTGCGAGGGGGAAGGGCCCGGTGTTGCTTTTCGAAGGGCGCTGACCCCGGTATAAAACGGCGCCTTGGATGCGCACCCCGTGCGCACCGATCAACGCTGCCGGAACCGCCGCAGGCGCAGCTTGCCCACGATCCCGACCGGGAAGAAGTAAACCGAGAGGATGAACAGCACGCCCAGCCACAGCAGCCAGCGGTCCGGGTGCAGGGCGGCGGCCAGCAGCGGCACGCCGGACAATGCTTCCGAGGCGTGCCCCATCAATTCCTTCAGGTAGTTCTGGGCCAGGATGAACAGCGTCGCGCCGACCACGGCGCCGTACATCGTGCCCATGCCGCCGATCACGACGATCAGGAGGATGTCGGTCATGACCTCGAAGCCGAGCATCGTCTTGGGGCCGACGTAGCGCAGCCACAGCGCCATCAGCGCGCCGGCCAGCGCCGCCACGACGGCCGCCAGCACGTTGGCCCAGATGCGGTAGACCACCGTGCGGTAGCCCAGCGCCTCGGCGCGGAACTCGTTCTCGCGGATCGCCTGCAGCACGCGGCCGAACG
>DAMAFT010000306.1:0-5758 GCA_031995805.1 Massilia sp. | reverse complement strand
TCATCGCGATTCTGGGCATGGACGAACTGGCGCCGGAAGACAAGCTGGTCGTCGCACGCGCCCGTAAAATGCAGCGTTTCCTGTCGCAGCCGTTCCACGTCGCCGAAGTGTTCACCGGCGCACCGGGCAAGTACGTTTCGCTGAAAGACACGATCAAGGGCTTCAAGATGATCGCGTCGGGCGAACTGGACCACCTGCCGGAGCAGGCGTTCTACATGGTCGGCACCATCGAGGAAGCGATCGAGAAGGCCAAGAAGCTGGCTTCCTGATAGCCGCCTCTTCAAAGGACAAACATGGCAAACACCATTCACGTCGACGTCGTCTCCGCCGAAGAGCAGATCTTCTCCGGCGAAGCCGAATTCGTCGCGTTGCCGGGTGAAGCGGGCGAGCTGGGCATCTACCCGATGCACACCCCGCTGATCACGCGCATCCGCCCGGGTGCCGTGCGCATCAAGCTGCCGGGCCGCTCGGACGACGAGTTCGTCTTCGTGGCCGGCGGCATCCTGGAAGTCCAGCCGAAAGGCGTGACCGTGCTGGCCGACACCGCGATCCGCGGCGCCGACCTGGACGAGGCGAAAGCCCAGGAAGCCAAGCGCATGGCCGAAGAGCTGATGCTGAACAAGGACTCGCAGATCGACTACGCCAAGGCGCAAGCCGAACTGGCGGCGGCGATCGCGCAGCTGGCGGCCATCGCGAAACTGCGTTCGAAAGGACGCTGATCCGGTCGCTTCGAGCGTCGAGAAAGGCAGCCTGCGGGCTGCCTTTTTTTATGCCGCCGGCACCGCTCGTGCCGGCCGCCGCACCGCCCGTCGGCCTGCCCGTACCGTCCGTCGCAGGAATGTTGCCGGATCGGCCACTTCGGCCTATCGTGTTCCGACCACAACCACGAAGAACGGGAGAGCCGAGATGTCCAGAACGACCACCGCCTGCGCGCTGCTTGCGCTGACCTTGCCATGCGTTTCCGTACTGGCCGCCACCCCGGCCGCCCCGGCCGCCGACATCGCCGCGCGCATCGACGCTGCGCTGGCGGCCAGCTACAAGCCGGATGCGCCCGGCGTCACCGTCATCGTCGTCAAGGACGGCAGGACCGTGCTGCGCAAGGCCTACGGCATGGCCGATGTCGCCCGCAAGGTGGCGCTGGCGCCGGATACGCCGATGCGCCTGGGTTCCATCACCAAGCAGTTCACTTCCACCGCGATCCTGATGCTGGTCGACGAAGGCAAGGTCAAGCTGGACGACCCCATCACCGCCTACCTGCCGGACTACCCGACCCATGGCAAAAGGATCACCGTCGAGCACCTGCTGACGCATACCTCGGGCATCGTCAGCTATACCGGCAAGCCGGGCTACGTGAAAGCCATGGACAAGGACCTGACGGTCGCCCAGATGATCGATGCGTTCAAGGACGACCCGCTCGAATTCGATCCCGGTTCGCGCTACAAGTACAACAATTCCGGCTACTTCCTGCTCGGCGCCATCGTCGAGAAGGTGTCCGGCATGCGCTACGACGAATTCGTCGCGCAGAAGATCTTCGTGCCGCTGGGGATGACGCGCACGGCCTACGAAGGCCATGCGCGCGACAAGGCGGTGCAGGCGATCGGCTACAGCGCCGCGAAGGGCGGCTTCGCGCCCAGCGCCGCGCTGAGCATGACCCAGCCCTATGCCGCCGGCTCGATCGTCTCGACCGTCGACGACCTCGCGACATGGGATGCCGCCGTCTCGAGCGGCAAGCTGCTCAAGGCGGCCAGCTGGCAGCGCGCGTTCACGCCCTATACGCTCGCGGGCGGCAAGCGCACCGGCTACGGCTATGGCTGGCAAGTGTCGACGATGCAGGGCGTGCCGATGATCGGCCACGGCGGCGGCATCAACGGTTTCAACACCTTTGCCGTGCGCCTGCCGTCGGAGCATGTGTACGTGGCGGTGCTGAGCAACAGCGATTCCGGCCTGGTGCGCGCCGAGGATGCGGCCTTCCGCGCCGCCGCCGTCGCGATCGGCAAGCCGTTCCCGGACTTCAAGGCGGTCGCGCTGCCGCCGTCCGCCCTCGACGCCTGGAGCGGCGTCTACCGCACCGAGGACGGCATCCGGCGCACGCTGCGGCGCGAGGGCGAGCGCTTCGTGCTGCAGCGCGAAGGCCGTCCGCCGGTGACGCTGCAGGCGTTTTCGGACAATGGCTTCTTCATCCCCGGCACGCTGTCCTGGCTCGAGCTGGCGCGCGGCGCCGGCGGCAAGGCGGGCACGATGACGCTGCACCAGCCCGACGAGGACCAGGTCCATGCGCGCACCGGCGACGCGCCGCCGCCGCGCACCGCGGTACGCATCGACAACGCCCGCTACGACGCCTACGTCGGCCGCTACCAGCTGGCGCCGCAGTTCGTGCTCGAGATGACGCGCGAGGGCGACCGTTACTATGCCCAGGCCACCGGCCAGCCGAAGCTGGAGATCTTCGCGCTGAACGAGCGCACCTTCTTCTCCGGCGACGTCGACGCCGAACTGCGCTTCGACGACGCGCAACCCGGCCAGCTGGTGCTGCGCCAGGGCGGGCGCGACACGAAGGCCATGAAGCTGCCGTGATGACGGCGGGGGACCCGTTCCCCCGCCAGCCCGATCCATGCCGGCCAGGGGCGTATCCGTCGCAAAGCGGCTGGTGCATAATGGCGCCCGATGAAAGAATCGTACCTTTACCGTTGCTGAAGGAAGCCACATGCGTATCGGTACCCAATCGGGCGAAGTCAGCCTGCGCAGCGTCGGCCTGCTGACCGTCATCGCCGTCGTGCTGGCGCTCGGCGCGGCCACGACCATCACAGTCTTCCTCGGCCGGTCCCTGGACCTGCCGGCCCTGCTGGGCTGGGCCAGCCTGCTGTTCGTGCAAGCCGTCTATGGGGTGCTGGCGAGCTGGATCGCGCACCGGGCCGCCGTTCCCGCGCCATCGGTGCGCGCCTACGCCTGGCGCCTGCAGGCCCAGGCCCTCGCCGAGATCCTCCTCAACCTGGGCGGGATCGGCGCCATGCTGCTGTTCTTCGCGTGGCTGGCCGTCGACGAGGCGTCGGTCAACGACGGCATCGCGGCCGTGACGCACGACGGACCGATGGCGCGCACGGTCGCGGGCATCGGACTGGCCCTGCCGGCGCTGACCGCGCTGATCGGCCTGTGCCGCCTGCATCACCTGGCATGCGCGAAGGGGGCGCTGGCGGCAGCCGTGGATGGCACCCTGCCGTGCCGCACGCTGCGGCTGGCGGCCGACGCCGCCCAGGTGCACGAGGCGCTGGCAGGCTGCCTCGAACGTCTCACGGATGCCGGCACACCGGGCCTGACCCGCTATTTCTATGGCCGTCCGCGCGTCATGGTGCGCCGCCAGGGCGAGGACACGCACTACGACCTGCTGTGGGCGAACTGCGCCAGCAAGGTCACGGTCGCGGCGTCGGCGCTGGACGAACGCACCCAGGAAGTCGTCGTGCGCTGCGTGCTGCGCGGCGGCATCTACAGGATCTATCTGTTCGCCGGACCCGCCGATGCGCTGGCCCAGATGCAGTACATGGAAGCGCACATGCTGCAGCCGCTGCGCGCCCAGCTGGCCACGGCGGCGGCCGAGCGCCAGCGCGACGCCCTGCGCGACCAGGCGATCGAGGCCCAGCTGCGCATCCTGCAGGCGCAGATCGAACCCCATTTCCTGTTCAATTCGCTGGCCAACGTGCGCCACCTGTACCGCTCCAGCGTGCCCGACGGCGAGCGCATGCTCGACCACCTGATCGCCTACCTGCGCAGCGCCATGGAAGACCTGCGCGCCGACTACTCCACGGTGGCCCGGGAGATGGACCTGGCGCGGCACTACCTCTCCATCATGCAGGTGCGCATGGGCGAGCGCCTGGCCTACACGTTCACGCTGCCCGACCGCCTGACCGGGCACGCCTTCCCGCCCGCGATGCTGATCTCGCTGGTGGAAAACGCCATCAAGCACGGCCTGGCCGACTGCGAACGGGGCAAGGTCACGCTGTCGGCCGCCGTCGACGGCAGCCGCCTGCGCCTGAGCGTGACGGACGACGGCCGTGGCTTTTCCAGCGTCGGGGGTACCGGCGTCGGCCTGTCGAACATCCGGCGCCGCCTGGAAGCCATGTACGGCAACCGCGCCTGGCTGGAAGTCGGCGCGCCGGTGCAGGGAGGCTTCGCCGCCACCATCGTCCTTCCCCTCGACCCGCTTCCCGACCCTTCCACGCAACACCAACCATGACCACCGCACTGATCGCCGAAGACGAACCCCTGCTGCGCGCCGAACTGAAACAGGCGCTCGCCGAACTCTGGCCCGAACTGCAGATCGTGGCCGAGACGGCGGACGGCGCCGCCACGCTGGCCGCCCTGCGCCAGCTGGCGCCGGACGTCGCCTTCCTCGACATCAACATGCCCAAGGCCAGCGGCCTGGAAGTGGCGCGCGTGCGCCCGCCGGCGACGGCCGTCGTGTTCCTGACCGCCTACGGCCAGCATGCGCTCGACGCATTCGACGTCGGCGCCGCCGACTATCTCATGAAGCCGCTCAACCGCGGCCGCCTGCTGGAGACGATCGGCCGCCTGCAGCAGCGCCTGGGCGCGGCCGCCGCCGCTTCCGCCGCGCCGCCGGCGCCGGCGCCCGCACCGCGCCAGCACCTGTCGTGGATCCAGGCGTCGGTCGGCAACATCCTGCGCGTGATCACGACGGACGAGGTGATCTTCTTCCAGTCCGACGCCAAGTACACCAAGGTCGTCACCGCCCAGGTCGAGGCCCTGATCCGCATGCCGGTCAAGGACCTCGTCGAGCAGCTCGATCCGGCCGAATTCATCCAGGTCAGCCGCGGCGCCATCGTCAACCGGCGCCGCATCGACGCCGTGCACCGCCGCGACGGCCACATGCAGGTGCACCTGAAGGGACGCAGCGACGTGCTGGCCGTCAGTTCGGGCTTCCAGGGCCAGGACGCGTTCCGCCAGATGTAGCGCGGATTCCGTTCCCGCCAAAGCCGCATCCATTCCCGCCGCGGCCGGGTTCGTCGCATGCCGTCTGGCGCCCGCGGCCGCCGGCCGGCAGCATGGCATTGTCTTCCACCAACCGCCATGCGACGCACACGACCATGACCATCCTGCACCCGATCCGCAACCTTTTCATCGGCCCTTTGCTTGGCCTCCTCCTCGGCACGGCCGCGCTTCCGGCCATGGCCGCGGCGGCCCTCGCCATGGGCGACGGCAACTACACGCATATGGCCGTCGAGGCCGCCAGCCTGGCCGAGGCGCGCGAACTGGCGCTGCAGGGGTGCGCGAAACACGACAGCAACTGCAGGATCGGCCTGGAGACCGTGCTGCCGATGGCCTTCGCGCTGGCCAAGGGCGACGACGGCATGACGGCGAATACCGACCCCGTGCCCGAAGCGGCGCGCGACAAGGCGCTGGCCAGCTGCCGCAAGAAGTACAAGCACTGCAAGTTCACGGCGCTGTACTGGGAACCGGGCGGCACCTGGGCGGCCTGGGCCATCGCGAAGAATCCGCAGGGCGACACGGCGGCCACCGCCTTCGTCTATGAGGGCGCGAGCGCCGAATCGGTGCGCAAGGATGCGCTGGAAGTATGCCGCGCACGCCAGGCTGGCAAGACCGCCTACGACTGCACGGTCAACGTGCAGTGGGGCGACTGGGCCTACGTCCGCGCCGCCTCCGCCAGCAATTCCTATGTGGCGCTGGAAGAGCGCATGGACAAGGCGCTGGCGAAGGCACTGGCGAACTGCAAGGCCGGTTCGCAGCCGGG
>DAMAFT010000305.1:0-5775 GCA_031995805.1 Massilia sp. | reverse complement strand
CGACAGCAGGCCGCCGATGGTGGTCGGGATCAGGCACACCAGCAGCGCCACCAGCACGGTGATCGTGACCGGCGAGCTGGCCAGGCCGGCGGCCCTGGCCGCGGCGACCGAATACAGCGAGAACGGCAGCAGCGTGGCGGTGACGACCAGGAACACGATGGTCAGCGCCACCAGCAGGATCGTCAGCGCGATCTCGTTCGGCGTCTTCTGGCGGCGCGCGCCCTCGACCATCGCGATCATGCGGTCGATGAAGGCTTCGCCCGGATTCACGGCGATCCTCAAGACCAGCCAGTCCGACAGCACGCGGGTACCACCGGTGACGGCCGAGAAGTCGCCGCCCGATTCGCGGATCACCGGCGCCGATTCGCCGGTGATGGCCGATTCGTCGACCGAGGCCACGCCCTGCACGACTTCGGCGTCGGCCGGGATGATGTCGCCCGCTTCGACCAGCACGAACATGCCCTTGCGCAGGTCGGTGGCGGGGCAGGGCAGCCACTGGGTGCCTTGCTGCGGCACCGACAGCTTCTTGGCCATCACGGTCTGTTTCAGCGCGCGCAGCGACGCCGCCTGGGCCTTGCTGCGGCCCTCGGCCAGGCTTTCCGCGAAGTTCGCGAACAGCACGGTGAACCACAGCCACAGGGTGATGGCGAAAATGAAGCCGGCCGGCGCTTCGCCGTTCCCGCGCAAGGCGTCGAGCCACAGCAGCGTCGTGACGATCGAGCCGATGTAGACGACGAACATTACCGGGCTGCGCCATTGCTGGCGTGGATCGAGCTTGCGGAAGGCGTCGATCGTGGCCGGACCGACCAGCTTGGGATCGAACAGGGTTACGTTGGGATGCGACATGGTATTCACTTCACCGAAAAGAGTTGCAGGTGTTCCACGACCGGGCCGAGCGCCAGCGCCGGCACGTAGTTCAGCACGCCGACCAGCAGCACGGCGCCGATCAGGAGGGTGACGAACAGCGGGCCATGGGTCGGCATGGTGCCGGACGTCGTCGCCAGGCGCGGCTTGGCGGCCAGCGAACCGGCCAGCGCCAGCACCGGCACGATCATCGCGAAGCGGCCCAGCCAGATCGCCACGCCGAGCAGGCTGTTCCAGAACGGCGTGTTGGCCGAGAGACCGGCGAACGCGCTGCCGTTGTTGTTGGCGGCCGAGGTCACGGCGTACAGCATTTCCGAGAAGCCGTGCGCGCCGGGGTTGGCGATGCCGGCCGGGCCGGCGTCGCTGCCGACGGCCAGCGCGGTGCCGGCCAGCACGACGATCGGCGTGACCAGGATGGCGATCGACACCATCTTCATGTCGTGGCTCTGGATCTTCTTGCCCAGGTATTCCGGGGTGCGGCCGATCATCAGGCCGGCGATGAACACGCCCAGGATCGCGAACACCAGCATGCCGTACAGGCCGGAGCCGACGCCGCCGAACACGACTTCGCCGAACATCATCAGCGCCATCGGCACCAGGCCCCCCAGTGGGGTCAGGGAGTCATGCATCGTGTTGACGGCGCCGCAGGAGGCGGCCGTGGTCACGGCGGCGAACAGGCTCGAGGCGGCGACGCCGAAGCGGGTTTCCTTGCCTTCCATGTTGCCGCCGGCCTGCAGGCCGCTCGCCACCTGGTCCACGCCCAGCGCCTGCAGGCCCGGGTGCGCCTGGCTTTCGGCCCACATCACGACCAGCGTCATGGCGACGAACAGGAGCGCCATCGCGGCGAACACGGCCCAGCCCTGGCGCCGGTCGCCGACGATGCGGCCGAACGCGAAGCACAGCGCGGCCGGGACCAGGAAGATCGCGACCATCTGCGCGAAGTTGGTCAGCGCCGTCGGGTTTTCGTACGGGTGCGCCGAGTTGGCGTTGAAGAAGCCGCCGCCGTTCGTGCCCAGCATCTTGATCGCTTCCTGCGAGGCGACCGGGCCCATGGCGATGGTTTGCGTCGTGGCGGTCAGGTTCTCCGTGACGACGTTGCCGGCCGCATCCTTGAGCGGCTGGCCGTCGGCACCGAGCTTCGGCTGGGTGTAGGCAACCGGATCGACCAGCGTGGCTTCCTGGTACGGCGCGACATTCTGGATCACGCCCTGGCTCGCCAGGAACACCGCCAGCACGACGGACAGCGGCAGCAGCACGTAGACGGTCGAGCGCACCAGGTCGGCCCAGAAGTTGCCCACCGACGACGAGGAACGTGCGGCCAGGCCGCGGATGAGGGCGAACACGACGGCGATGCCGGTGGCGGCCGACAGGAAGTTCTGGCTCGCGAGCGCCACCATCTGGCTGAAATAGCTCATGGTCTGCTCGCCGCTGTAGCCCTGCCAGTTGGTATTGCCGACGAAGCTCATCGCCGTGTTGAACGCCGAATCGGGCGAGACGTTGGCCAGGCCCTGCGGGTTCAGCGGCAGGAAGGCCTGCAGGCGCTGGACGGCGTAGACGAACAGGGCGCCCAGGCCGCTGAACAGCAGCAGGCCCAGCGCATAGGTCTTCCAGCCCATGCCCTGTTCGGGCTTGATGCCGGCGACGCGGTAGCACAGGCGTTCGAGCGGCGCCAGCCAGCGCAGGCCGGGCACGGGCTTGCCCTCGGCGACGGCGGCCAGCACGCGGCCGAGCGGCCAGGCCAGCAGCGTCACGACGGCCAGGAAGGCCGCCAGCAGCAGGATTGCATCGGTGTTCATGGTTACAGGTTCTCCGCGTTCAGCAAGGCGACGACGAGGTAGACCAGCACGGCTGCGGCCGCGAGACCCACGCCCCAGTAGATTGGATTCACGATTTGCCTCCGAGCTTGTCGCAGGCGTGGGCCAGGCCGCAGACCAGGACGGTCAAGGCGACCGTGGCGGCGATGTACAGGATGTCCATCTTTCCCTTCAGGATGGTTGTTGACGACCATGCCAGCTTAGGGACGGGACGCGAAAAGGGGCGTAAAGAGTTGCTGTCGAGGTATATATGCGGTGTAAACGACGGCGCCTGGCCGGCATCTGGTAAGTTGTTAATGGACAACGATTCTTTGTTTAAAGAAAAATTGTTTACAGGAAATTCTTTCGATAGACGTCGCGAAACATGGACGAAGCGCCGCGTCCTCGCTAATCTGCAAGGTAAAGACACACCGACGCACCATGCCCGATACCGATATCCAGCCTCGTCTTTCCGCACTCAAGCAGCAGCGCCGCCCGCTGGTGGCGCTGGCGGTGGGTTTGCTGGCCTGTTTCTGCCTGCTGGTGGTCGGCGTACAGGTGTGGAGCGTCCTGCACGCCCGCGACGTGGCCCTGCGCGACAGCGTCTCCGACACCGGCAACATGGCGCGCGCGCTGGCGTCGCATGCCCAGGCCTCGATCAAGCTGGGCGACGCCGCCTTGTCCGAACTGGTCGAGCGTATCGAGCGCGACGGCCTGTCCGGACCTGCGGCGGCGCGCCTGCGCGCCCGCATGATGACGCTGACGCACGACGTCGACGAGCTGCATGGCCTGTTCGTGTACGCCGCGGATGGCGCCTGGCTGGTGTCCTCGTTGCCTACGCCGGTGCAGGGCAATAATTTTGACCGCGAATATTTCCAGTACCACCTGACGCACCCGGGTAATGGCATGCACATCGGCAAGCCGGTACGCAGCCGTTCTACCGGCGTCTGGATCCTGCCGCTGTCTCGCCGCGTCGACCATCCGGACGGCAGCTTCGCCGGCGTGGCGTTGGCGACGCTCAACCTGGCCTGGTTCGGCAGGTTCTACGACAGCTTCGACGTCGGCGAGAGCGGCACCATCCTGATGATGCTGGACGACGGTACCCTGCTGTACCGACGCCCGTTCCGCGACGAGCAGATCGGCAGCGACGTGCGCAGCGGCCCGATCTGGCAGCTGTACAAGCACAGCGGGCCGGTGGGCACCGCGATCCTGACGCCGAAGCTCGACAACATCGAGCGCCTGTACAGCTACCGCCATCTCGACGGCTACCCGGTGCTGGTGGCCAGCGCCCAGTCCACCAGTGAGGTACTGGCCGAGTGGCGCGGGCTGGCCATCAAGATGAGCTTGCTGCTCGGCGCCTCGGTGCTGCTGCTGGCCTGGGGCGGCGTGGTGATGGTGCGCCAGATCCGCATCCGCGAGCAGCTCGAGGCCGAGCTGCGCCGTTCCGGCAACGCGCTCAAGCGCCACAACCGCTCGCTCAAGGCGCTGGCCGACAGCGACGGCCTGACCGGCATGCCGAACCGCCGCCTGTTCGAGGAAACGCTGGAGCGCGAGTACGACCGCGCGCGCCGCAACGACACGCCGTTCGCGGTGATCCTGGCCGACGTCGACCACTTCAAGACGTACAACGACCGCTACGGCCACGTGGCCGGCGACGATTGCCTGCGCCGCGTCGCCGGCGCCATCGCCGGAGGCGCGCGCCGTCCCACCGACCTGGCGGCGCGCTACGGCGGCGAGGAGTTCGCGCTGGTGCTGCCGGACACCGGCTTCGAGGGCGCGCTGGCCGTCGCCGAGAAGATCCGCGCCGCCGTCTGCGCGCTGCGCCTGGCGCATGCCGACAATCCACCCGGCCACGTCACCGTCAGCCTGGGCGTCTACAGCGCCCGTCCGGCCCTCGACAAGGGCCACGACGCGCTGGCCTGGGTCGAGGCCGCCGACGCGCTGCTGTACGACGCCAAGGCGAACGGCCGCAACCGCGTGGCCGCGCGCGACGGGCAGGCGGTGGCGGCCTGAGGCTGGGCAGGGGCGCGCCGTGACATGCCGTTAAAAATATAGCTTGCAATTGAATAGTGCGCGATTTAATATGCAAGCCATGGACACCAAGCACACATCGACGGCGCAGGAAGACGGCAAGGCCAAGCGGACCCCGGTCCTGGGCGACCTGCTGTGCTTCAGCCTGTACGCCACGGGCCTGGCGATGAACAAGGTGTACCGCAAGCTGTTGCGCAAGCTGGACCTGACCTACCCGCAATACCTCGTGCTGATGGTGCTGTGGGAGCGGGACGAGCTGACCGTGTCCGACATCGGCGCGCGGCTGTTCCTGGACTCGGCCACGCTGACGCCGCTGCTCAAGCGCCTGGAGGTTGCCGGGCTCGTGAGCCGGACCCGGTCCGCCGCGGACGAGCGCCAGGTGGTGGTCGCATTGACCGACGCCGGCCGCGCCATGCAAGCGCAAGCGGGCGCGATCTTCGAACAGGTGTCGTGCGCCACGGCGTGTTCGCCGGACGAACTGGGCGCCATCAAGCGCCAGCTGGACGTCTTGCGCGGCAGGCTGGCGGACAGCGTGTGAGGGGATAGCAGCCCGTTAGTGCCATGATAAATAGGTAGCGCGCTATTTAATAGCGATTATGGATAGGCTGGAAATACACAAGACATTATACGAACAGATATATAGCGCACTATTTAATAGTGAATTAAGCTGAATCGCAGCATCGTCGTACCTAGTGAAACATTGATCGAACCATTGAACGAAGAAAGGAAACACCATGAAAACCGTTGCCAAGATCCTGTCCGCCTCCCTGTTCGTCGTCGGCGCCCAATCGGCCTTCGCCGCCCCGGTCGCCGAGCACACTACCCAGGCCTTCCTGAATGCGCTCAACGGCGGCGGCGCCAAGCCGATGGAACAGATGACGCCGCAGGAAGCGCGCCAGGTGCTGGTCGGCGCCCAGAAATCGGTGCAGGTGGACCTGTCCGGCGTGGACGTCAGCAACCGCACGATCACCCAGGACGGCCAGAAGGTCGACCTCACCATCGTGCGTCCGCACGGCGCCAAGGGGGCGACGCCGGTCTTCATGTTCTTCCACGGCGGCGGCTGGGTGCTGGGCGACTATCCGACCCA
>DAMAFT010000304.1:0-5777 GCA_031995805.1 Massilia sp. | reverse complement strand
AGCCAGTCCGGCTACGCCTACAGCATCTCCCTGTGCGCCGGCATCCTCACCTGGGGCCTGTTCGCCGAAATCGTCGCGCGCGGCCAGACCATGTTCCTGGAACAGGCCAACCTGATCAAGAAGATCAGCTTCCCGCGCATCTGCCTGCCGCTGATCGTGGTGCTCAATGCCCTGGTCAACTTCGGCATCATCTTCGGCCTGTTCGTCGTCTTCCTCGTCATTTCCGGGAATTTCCCCGGCGTCGTCTTTTTCGCGCTGCTGCCATTGCTGGCGCTGCAGGTGCTGCTGGCGATCGGCATCGGCATGGTGGCCGGCGTCCTGAACGTGTTCTTCCGCGACGTCGGCCAGTTCATGACGATCCTGCTGCAGTTCTGGTTCTGGTTCACCCCGATCGTCTATCCGGCCTCGATCCTGCCGGACGGCGTGCGGCCGCTGCTGGCCTGGAACCCGATGGCGACGCTGGTGCAGGGCTACCAGGACATCCTGGTCAAGGGCCAGGCGCCCGACTGGGCCGCCCTGCTGCCGGTACTGGCGGCGGCGCTGCTGCTGTGCGCCTTCGGCCTGCGCCTGTTCCGCAAGCGCGCCGGCGAAATGGTGGATGAACTCTGATGGGCACGATTACCGTTTCCAACCTGGGCAAGGCGTACAAGACCTACCCTACCCGGCTGTCGCGCCTGGCGGAGTGGATCCTGCCGTTCCGCGGTCCACGCCATTCCCTCAAATGGGTGCTGCGCGACGTCAGCTTCCAGGTCTCGCCGGGCGAAGCCGTGGGCCTGATCGGCATCAACGGCGCCGGCAAAAGCACCCTGCTCAAGCTGATCACCGGCACCACCCAGCCCAGCACCGGCCACGTGGCGATGGAAGGCAGCGTCGCCGCCCTGCTCGAGCTCGGCATGGGCTTCCACCCCGACTTCACCGGCCGCCAGAACGCCTATATGGCGGGCCAGCTGCTGGGCATGTCGGTCGAACAGATCCGCGAGCTGATGCCGCAGATCGAGGCCTTCGCCGACATCGGCGACTACATGGACCAGCCGGTGCGCGTGTATTCGAGCGGGATGCAGATGCGGGTCGCGTTCTCGGTCGCCACCGCGCGCCGTCCCGACATCCTGATCGTCGACGAGGCGCTGTCGGTGGGCGACGCCTATTTCCAGCACAAGAGCTTCGACCGCATCCGCCAGTTCCGCAAGGAGGGCACCACCCTGCTGCTGGTCTCGCATGACAAGCAGGCGATCCAGTCGGTGTGCGACCGCGCCATCCTGCTCGACGGCGGGCGCCTGGCGCGCGAAGGCCGGCCCGAGGAAATCATGGATTACTACAACGCCATGATCGCCGAGCGCGAGAACGACACCGTGCGGCTCAAGGAGATCGCCGACGGCAAGGTGCAGACCGTGTCCGGCACCGGCGAAGCGACCGTGGCCGATATCGCGCTGCTGGACGAGAACGGCGAGCGGGTCGAAGTGGTCGACGTCGGCAGCCCGGTCACGCTCGAAGTGAAGGTAAAGGTCAATGCGCCGATCCCGCGCATGGTGCTTGGCTACATGATCAAGGACCGTCTCGGCCAGGCGATGTACGGCACCAATACCCATCTCAAGGCGCTGCCGCTCGACGACGTCGCGGCCGGCGAGGAAGTGGTCTACCGCTTTGCCTTCCCGATGAACCTGGGACCGGGCACCTATTCGGTCGCCACCGCGATCGTCAGCACCGACACCCACCTGGTCAACAACTACGAATGGCGCGACCTGGCGCTCGTGTTCACCGTGATGAACATGCGCCGCCCGCACTTCGAGGGCACGGCCTGGCTCGACCCCGTCATCGACATCCACCGACCATGACTTTCATTTCCTACGCCCAGAATGCCGAGGACGTGCTGCTGTGGCGCGCCCTCGGCCGCATCGAACACGGTTTCTACATCGACGTCGGCGCCAACGACCCGGTCGAGCATTCCGTCACCAAGGCCTTCTACGACGCCGGCTGGAACGGCATCAACGTCGAGCCGCTGCCGGTCCACGTCGCCGCCTTCGACACCCAGCGTCCGCGCGACGTCAACCTGGCCATCGCGGCCGGCAGCGCCGACGGCGAGCTGACGCTGTACGACGTGCCGGACGTGCGCGGCTGGGCCTCGCCCGACCAGGACGTGGCCGCGATGCACCGCGCCGAAGGCCATGCGGTCGCCGAGCTGACCGTGCCGGTGCGCACGCTGGCGTCCGTGTGCGCCGAGCACGTGCGCGGCGAGATCCACTTCCTGAAGATCGACGTCGAAGGATTCGAAGGCGAGGTATTGCGCGGGATGGACTTCGCGCGCTGGCGCCCGTGGATCCTCGTCATCGAGGCCACGCTGCCGGGCAAGCGCGAAACCAACCACGCCACCTGGGAACACCTGGTCACCAGCCAGCGCTACCGCTTCGCCTGGTTCGACGGGCTGAACCGCTACTACGTGGCCGACGAGCACGCGGAACTGCGCGAACACTTCGGCATCCAGCCGAACGTGTTCGACGAATTCATCTCCTGGCACCTGGACCGCGCCTGGGATACCGGCAAGCGCCTGGAAGGGTCGCTGCGCGACACCGAGCAGCGCCTGGCGCAGCAGGCGCAACGCACCGAGGAAGAAGCGCGGCGGGCATGGGATGCGTCGCAGGACGCCGCCCGGCAGGCCGAACACGCCGCCCGCCAGGCCGCGCGCGCCGACCGCGCCGAGACCCGCGCGGCCCGGCTCGACGGCGAGCTGGAGGCCGCCGCCGCCGAGGCCGCGGCGCTGGGCGCCAGCCTGGCCGACCTGGAAGACAAGCGCCAGCAGCTGTCCGACTGGGCCGGCGGCCTGGAACGCCGCCTGCTCGCTTCCGAGGCATGGACCCGGGAACTCGAGCAGCGCGTGCACGACATGCACCACAGCACCTCGTGGAAGATCACGCGTCCCCTGCGCGCCGCCGGCCGCGTCGTGCACGCGCTGCGCCGCCCGCACCTGGCGCGCCGCGTCGTCACGCGCCTGACCGCCAACGAGAAGCTGCGCCGTCTCCTGATCCCGGTCCTGCTGCGCAATCCGAAGCTGCAGCAGCGCGTCAGCACCTCGATCGCCGCGATCAAGCTCGACCCGCCGCAACAGGCGCCCGCCGGCGCCGGTGCCGACGTGCCGGATGAACTCAAGGGCCTGCCGGCCTCGGTCCGCGTCGTGCTGGCCGACCTGCAGCGCGCCCGCAGCAAGCAAGAGAACTGAATGCGTATCGTCATCGATTTCCTGGACGGCCTGGGCGTCGTCACTCCCGCCAACCTGGCCCGCGCGCGCGACCTGGCGGCCGACCTGGCGCGCGACGCGCGCGGCGCCACGCTGTGGGTGGCCGCGCCGCTGTCCGAACCCGACGTCGTCGAGACGCTGCGCCTGGCCTTCGCCGGCCTCGTCGGCCGCGAGCGCGTGCGCGCGTTCGCGCTGCACGCCGACCCGCGGCTGGATGCGGCGCTGCGGCGCCAGGCGCTGGCCGGCCTCCAGCCCGACGTCGTGCTGGTCGCGCCGGGCGCACCGGCAGCACCGGCCCATGGCGAATTCGCGGCCGTCGCGCTCGACGCCGGCGCCGGCATCGCCGAACTGCGCCTGCGCCTGGAAGCCGCCGCCGGGCACCGCCCGGCCGCCTCGCTGGCGCGCCCGCGTCTGGCCTACGTCTCGCCGCTGCCGCCGGAACAATCCGGCATCGCCGACTACAGCGCCGAACTGGCGCCGGAACTGGCGCGCTACTACGAGGTCGAACTGATCGTCGAGCAGGAGCGCGTCGACGACGCCCGCCTCGCCGGCCTGCCGCAGCGTTCAGCCGCCTGGCTGCGCGAGCACGCCGGCAGCTACGACCGCGTGTTCTACCACTTCGGCAACTCGCCCGTGCACAAGCACATGTTCGACCTGGTACGCGACGTGCCGGGGGTGGTGCTGATGCACGACTTCTATTTCGGGAACGTGGTCGACTGGCTCGAGCACCAGGCCGTGCTGCCGCAAGGCTTCCTGAAGGGCATGCATGAATCGCACGGCCTGTCCGGCCTGCACGCGCTGCGCCGCGACGGCCGCAACCCGGCCGTCTGGAAGCATCCGGTCAACCGCGGGGTGCTCGACCACGCCAGCGGCGTCGTCGTCCACGGCGAGTACCCGAAGCAGCTCGCCGAGCAGTGGTACGGTCCCGGCGCCGCCGACGGCTGGCGCACGATCCCGCTGTTGCGCGGCAAGCCGCAGGGCCACGGCGGCCCGGACGCGCGCGCGCAGGCGCGCAAGCGCCTCGGCGTCAAGGCGGACGACTTCATCGTCTGCAGCTTCGGCATGCTCGGCCCGACCAAGCTGAACGCCGAATTGCTGGACGCCTGGCTCGCCTCGACGCTGGCCGCGGACCAGGCGTGCCGCCTGGTGTTCGTGGGCGCCAACGATCCGGGCGCCTACGGCATCGAACTCGACAGGAAACTGCGCGCCGGCGCCGCGGGGCAGCGCGTCGCCATCACCGGCTTCGTCGACGCCGCCGCCTATGCCGACTGGCTGGAAGCCTGCGATGTCGCCGTCCAGCTGCGCGGCGCCTCGCGCGGCGAGACCTCGGCCGCGGTGCTCGACTGCCTGCTGTACGGCGTGGCGACGGTCGTCAACGCGCACGGTTCGACCGCCTCGCTGCCTCAAGACCTGCTGGTGATGCTGCCGGACCGCGTCGAGACGGCGGCCCTGGCCGCCGCCCTCGAGCGCCTGCACGGCGACGCCGCGCTGCGCGCCGGCCTGGGCGAGCGCGCCACCGCCTACATGGAGGCCGAGCACGCGCCGGCCCACGCCGGGCGCCTGTGCTACCAGGCCATCGAGCACTTCGCGCGGCACGGCGCGCACGCCGCCTACCGCGCGGCGGTGGACGCCGCGGCGCCGCTGTGCCCGGAGCAGGAACTGCCGGCGCTGGCCGCCGCCATCGCCTTCAACCGCGTGCCGGCGGCGCCGCGCCAGCTGCTGGTGGACGTCTCGGCACTGGTCCAGAACGACCTCAAGACGGGCATCCAGCGCGTCGTGCGCAGCGTGCTGCTGGCGCTGATCGCGGAGCCGCCGCCGGGCTACCGGATCGAACCCGTGTTCACGGTCGGGAACGGGCAGCCCTACCACTACGCGCGCCGCTACGGCCTCGGGCTGGTGGGCGCGACCGAACTGGCGCTGGAAGACGCGCCGGTCGACCTGCGCCCCGGCGACATCTTCTTCGGCCTCGACCTGTTCCTGAGCGGCACCGCCCAGAACGTCGAGCTGCTGGCGGACATGCGCACCCGCGGCGTCGAGGTCTATTTCTGCATGTACGACATCCTGCCGATGCTGCGCCCGGACGTATTCCCGTTCGGTACCGAGGTCCACTTCGGCGCCTTCCTGCGCGCCGTGCACCGGGTGGCCGACGGCATCGTCTGCATCTCGCGCGCCGTGGCCGACGAGCTGGCCGGCTGGATCGCCGCGGAAAACCTGCAGCGCCGTTCGCCGCTGCAGCTCGGCTGGTTCCACCTGGGCGCCGACATCGACGCCAGCGCACCCAGCAGCGGCCTGCCGGCGGACGCCGAGCGCGTGTTCGACGCGCTGGCGCGGCGCCCGAGCTTCCTGATGGTGGGCACGGTCGAGCCGCGCAAGGGCCATGCCCAGGCGCTGGCCGCCTTCGACCTGCTGTGGGAACGCGGCATCGACGCCAACCTCGTCATCGTCGGCAAGGAAGGCTGGATGGTCGAGCAGGTCGCCGCGCGCCTGAAGGAACACCCGGAACGGGGAGAGCGCCTGTTCTGGCTGGCCGGCATCTCGGACGAGATGC
>DAMAFT010000303.1:0-5785 GCA_031995805.1 Massilia sp. | reverse complement strand
GACATCACCCTTTCACGGTGAGTACCGGGGTTCGAATCCCCGTGGGGACGCCAGGTTTCACGGCGCTTCTGCCTGTCGGGCAGGAGGCAGCGGCCAGGCAGCAGTAGCATGGCAGCAGTAGTGCCACACCAGTTTTAGGTCCCCATCGTCTAGAGGCCTAGGACATCACCCTTTCACGGTGAGTACCGGGGTTCGAATCCCCGTGGGGACGCCAGTCTAAAACCGGAGCAGACCACCGTGCGTGCGCGGATAGGTGCTCCGGTTTTTCTTTTGCGGCCGCCGTTTCACCAGCCTTGCGGTCCCATGCCGGCGAAATGGAATGGAAAGACGCCGATGCCCAGCGGACGCTGTCCGGCCATGCCCGGATAGCCGATGCCGCCCAGGCCGCCGATGCCTGCCAGCCCGCTCAATCCTCCGAGCCCGCCCAGCCCGTTATCTGCCATGCCCGTACCCGGCACGCCCGCCAGCAGCGACCCCAGCATCTGCTGGAACGCCTGCTGCTGTTCCGGCGCCACGGCCAGGCCCAGCGCCACCAGGGCATCCGGCATGCCGTAGCCCGTGCGCGCCGGACCGGACCGGGTGACGCGGCGCGCGCTCATGCGGATCAGCTGGAACAGCCGCTCGACGCGCTCCGCCGAGCGCATCCGCCCTTGTCCCTGGAATGCCGGATGGTGCGCCAGCATCAGTGCCGCCAGGCCGGTGATGTGCGGCGCGGCCATCGACGTACCGTCCCAGGCCGCGAAATTATTCGGCGGGACCGACGAGACGATGGCGACGCCAGGCGCACACACGTCGACTTCCGGCCCGAAGCAACTGAAGCTGGCCGTGAAATAGCCCTGGGCGTCGACGTCCGGCTTGACGGTCTCGGCGTGGTAGCTGTCGCGCGGGAACTCGTCGATCTTGCCGATGGCCGCTACTGCCAGCACGTTCGGCGACGATGCCGGATATTGCACCGGTCCGCCGGAATTGCCGGCGGCGCAGATGCAGGCGATGCCGGCCCGCTTGGCGCGCTGGATCTGCTGCTCGAGCGCCGCCGACGGCCCGCTGCCGCCCAGGCTCAGGTTGACGACGTCGACCTCGTGCTCGATGCAGTATTCGAGCGCCTCGATCAGCTGGCTGATCTGGCCGCCGGGGAACAGCTTGCAGGCGTGGATCCCGGCGTCGGGCGCGAAGCCGCGGATGCCGAAGCTCGGGTCGGCGCCCGCGATCACGCCGGTGCAGTGCGAGCCGTGGCCGAGCACGTCCTGGTTCCAGGTGTCGGGATGCTTGTCGATGATGTCGAAGCCGGCGCGTACGCGGTTCAGGTTGCCGTGGGTGGCGGCGACGCCGGAATCGATCACCGCGATCTTGACGCCCTGGCCGCGCAATCCCGGCGGCAACTGGTCGAGGCGCATCGCGCGTTCGCCCCACCCCATCGCGCTGCGTGCGGGAAAGCCCGGCAGCGGCGGCCAGTCGGACAGCGCATGCAGGCCGATGACGTTCTGCTCGTCGACGGCGAGGTCGGGATCGCGCTGGTAGAAGCTCCAGTAGTCGGCGCGCGGCTTCACGTAGACGCCGCCGATGGCGTGCGGCGAGTCGCCGTGCACCGTCAGCGTGACCTGGCCGTTCTCGTCGGTCTGCCCGCTGGCCGGCTGCAGTCCGCCGAACAGCGAGACCTCGGCGCCGGCCAGGCGCATGCCCTGCTTGTCGAGCACGACCAGCGATACCTGGAAGCTCGGCCCGTCGTTGGCCGTGAAGGAATTGACCAGCGTCGGGTGGCGCGGCACCGGGTCGAGCAGGTGCAGGTGCTGGTCGCGTTCCACCAGCAACTGGCCCTGGGCCTGCTGGCGCAGCGCCTGGGCCTTGTCGTCGGTCATGCGCGCCACCAGCGTCCCGGGACTGCCGTCCATGCCGGCGCCGAGCAGGCCGATGCCCGTCGTGCCGACCGTGCGCACGACGTCGATGTCGGGCGCGTTGCGCAGCGCCTGCTCGACCGACTGCAGCGACGGCGGCGCGAAGGCGCCGGCGCCGAGCGCGAACGCATGCAGGCCGGCCGGCGCGGCCTGCGGCGTGATCAGGTATTGCTTGCGGCGTTCGGTCACGCGGCGCCCCGGCGCATCGCCGGCGCTGCCCGCGCCGCCAGTAGTGCCGGCAGCGCGCGCGGTGCGCGGCGGTTCCGGGCCGCGCTCCGGATCCTGGGAGGTGCCGTCCGGCCCGTCGGGCTGGCCGCCGCTTGGCGTCTTGGCCATGGCTTGTTCCTTTCGATCAGAGCGCGGCCTGGCGGTCGAACAGCGACAGCGGGCGGTCCGGCTCGATCATCAACTGGTTGGAAGTGCTGAACGACTGCTTGAGTTGCGCGGCGGTCGCCGCGTCGGTCTCGACCACCGCGGTGTGCGGCTGCTGCTGGGGGCCGATGGCCTCGAGCAGCTTGACGGCGGGATTGGTACGGATGCCGGCGAGGAAGGAGGCAAGCACCGGTCCTTCGTGGACGGCGCGGATGATGTAGCGGCTGGTGTCACTGGCGTTCGGCATCGTGTCTTCTCCGATGGTGTTGGCCCATGGTGGATTGCCCATGGCGGGTTGCTCCATGGCGGGTTGCTCCATGGCGGGGCAGGACGGCCCGCGGACCGCGTTCGTGGCTGTCGCGGACCGCGGTTGTCGGCGCTGGTTCGCGGCAGGCCTGCCCCATCCGAGCCGGCGCGGCGCGCACGGGGCAGGCAGCGTGCGATGGCGGGCGCCGGTCCCGGCTCAATGCAGCGTCGGCGCGCCAGCCTGCTGGCCCGGCAATTGCTGCCCGTAGCCACCCTGCTGCGCAAAGGCCTGGTAGATCGGGTACTGGCCCGGATGCACGTGCTGGCCGAAGGCCTGGCCCTGCGCCGCGGCATACGGATCGACCGAGAACGGCAGCATGCCGCCCAGTTGCGAAGCGATGCCGCCGATGGTGTTGCCCAGCTGCTGGTTCCCGGCCAGGCCGCCGATGAAGCCGCCCAGCGGCTTGCCGATCTGTCCCAGCACGTTGCCGAACCATCCCTGCGGCGCCAGTTGGCCTTGCTGGCCTTGCAGCGCCTGCAACTGCGCCAACTGCTGCTGGACCTGCTGTTGCTGCTGCAGTTGCGCCAGTTGCTGCACCTGGTTCGGATCGGCCGAGAACGGCAGCATGCCGCCCAGTTGCGAGGCGAGGCCGCCGATGGTGCTGCCCAGTTGCTGGTTGCCGGCCAGGCCGCCGATGAAGCTGCCCAGCGGCTGGCCCAGCTGGCTCAGTGCGTTGCCGACCCAGCCCTGTGGCGCGACCTGGCCAGCCTGGCCCTGCTGGCCGGCCTGCGGCGCCTGCACCTGTTGTTGCGGTTGCTGCTGCGGATTGAACGGCAGCGGGAAGACGCCCCCGTAGGGCATGCCGAAGATGCCCGGCTGGCGCGGCGGGATATCGTCGGGGATGAGGTCGGCGAGCAAGGGCTTGCCGAAGCGCGAGAACAGGTTCTGCGGCGCCGCCTGGCCCTGCTGGGCCGCCAGCTGTTGCTGCACTTGCAGTTGCTGTAGTTGCTGCTGGTAAGGGTCGATCGAGAACGGCAGCATGCCGCCCAGTTGCGAGGCGATGCCGCCGACGGTGCTGCCCAGTTGCTGGTTGCCGGCGAGGCCGCCGATGAAGCCGCCCAGCGGCTTGCCGATCTGGCCCGGCACGTTGCCGAACCAGCCCTGCGGCGCCAGTTGCCCTTGCTGGCCCTGCAGCGCCTGCAGCTGGGCCAGTTGCTGCAACTGCTGCAACTGCTGTAACTGCTGCAGTTGCTGGACTTGCTGCGCCTGCTGCGCCTGCTGCATTTGTTGGTAGGGATCGGCCGACAGCGGCAGGAAGCCACCGCCGATGCCGCCCGCCAGTTGTCCAATCTGGCCGCCCAGTTGCGAATTGCCGAACAGGCCGCCGATGCCGCGACCGATCAGCCCGCCCAGCGGGCCGCCCAGTACGCTGCCGAAGAAACCTTGTGGTGCGAGCTGCTGTCCTGCCTGTTGTCCAACCCCGGGTTGCTGAAATTCATTCATGATCAACGTCTCCTCTGGGTGCGGCCGTCGTCCGGCGCCGGCATGACGCGGCACCGGACACCATGCACCACGCACGGCCGCGGTGGTTGAAGGATCGCCGCGGCGCCGGCCTGGGCCGTGCTGCCGTGGCGATGGACGCGGGCATCCGCGCTATCTGTGCGGCCCGCCTTTCTACAGGTGGCTGTTGGACCGGGGCACCCCGGCGAAGTTTGTGCGAAGTTGCCCGATTAACCTGTGAATCGCCATGAAGCATTCGTGCTTTGCGATGGCGCAGAAGGAATCGAGGTCGCACCGGATTTGTGCGGCCAATCCCTTCTTTCGTGCATCCTCTTTTGCCCTCGAACCAGAACAGACTATTGATTCCACGAAATCCGGTACAATCTCCGGCCCGCGCCGCCAGGCTTCTTCGCCTCCATTCTTGTATCCCTCCTCACGCATGCTCCACGCCGCCGCCCACCCGACCTCGCTCGCCATTTTCTGCAAGGTCGTCGACAACTATGGTGACATCGGCATCTGCTGGCGCCTGGCGCGCCAGTTGCGGCGCGAGCATGGCATCGCGGTGACGCTGTGGGTCGACGACCTGGCGAGCTTTCGCCGCATTTGGCCGGCGGTGGCGCTCGATGCGCCCGTGCAGGAGGTCGACGGCGTGCAGGTGCGCCACTGGCGCGGCCAGGACGGGGAGTTCGCGCCGGCCGACGTCGCCGACGTCGTGATCGAGTTCTTCGGCGTCGACATCCCGCCCGGCTACGTGGCGGCGATGGCGCAGTGCGCGCCGCGCCCGGCCTGGATCAACTACGAGGGCCTGAGCGCGGAAGAGTGGGTCGAGGGCTGCCACCGGCTGCCGTCGATGCACCCGCGCCTGGCGCTGACCAAGCATTTCTTCTTCCCCGGATTTACCGGCAGGACGGGCGGCCTGCTGCGCGAACGGGACCTCCTGGCCGCACGCGACCGCTTCCAGGCCGATCCCGCCGCCCAGGCTGCCTTCCTGGCGGGGCTGGGCGTCCTGCCTGCGGAAATGGCGGCGTTCCGCGTCAGCCTGTTCTGCTACCCCCACGCACCGGTCGCACCGCTGTTCGCCGCCTGGCGCGACGGCGGGCGGCCGCTGACCTGCCTGGTGCCGGAAGGGGTGGCGCGCGCACAGGTGGAGGCATTCCTGGGCAGGGCGGCCGTCGCCGGCGCGCATGCCACCCGCGGCGCCCTGACGCTGCGCGTGATCCCGTTCATGCCGCAGGACGACTACGACCGCCTGCTGTGGGCCTGCGACCTGAACTTCGTGCGCGGGGAGGATTCCTGGGTGCGGGCGCAATGGGCGGGCAGGCCCTTCGTCTGGCACATTTATCCGCAAGACGAAAACTTGCATCATGTTAAACTCCGCGCTTTCCTGCAGCGCAGTGCCGAAGGCCTGGCGGACCTGGCCGAATTTTCCCTGCGCTGGAATGGCGCAGGACATCCCGACATGGACGGGAGCGCGGCCGGTTGGCGGCCGCTGTGGACGTCCCTGCAAGCCGGACTGCCGGCAATCACGCAGCGCAATGCCGAGTGGCAGGCGCGCATGTTGGCAAACGGCGACTTGGTGGGCAATCTGCTGGCTTTCGTCCGGTCGCTGCGGTAGGCGGCGCGCCGGCGACGTGGTATGATGCTCGATTAACGCAACTCACATTTGAATTACATATTCCTATGAAACCCGCAAAAGAAATCCGTGTCGGCAACATCATCATGGTCGATGCCAAGCCCTTCATCGTGCTGCGCTCCGACGTCAACGGCTCGAGCC
>DAMAFT010000302.1:0-5803 GCA_031995805.1 Massilia sp. | reverse complement strand
TGCTCGCCCAGCGAGACCATGCCGACGATCGCGCCATGGCTGGCGTCGTTCGATTGCGCCGTCGCGCCGCCCACCGTCACCGTACCCGCGGCCGGACTCGCAACCAGCAGGCCGTCGTTGCCCACGCCCAGCTGGATGACGGGCTTCACGTACGGCCCGTCGATCGCCTGGCTGAGCGTCGCGCCGACGTTGCCGGCGGCATCCACCACGCGCACCTCGATCGTCGGGTCGGCCTGCGCCAGGTCGACGTGCTCGAGCGTGAAGCTGCCGTCGCCGTTGTCGTCGCCGCTGCCCAGCGCCGTCCACGCCGTATCGCCCTTGAAGCGCCATTCGACGATGCCGCCGTCCTTGCCGGAGACGGCGAAGGTGATGCCGGCCTGTGCCTGCGTGGTCGTGGACGCGTTGTCCGGCTCGCCTTCGATGCGCAGGAAGGCCAGTTGCTCGACCGGCGCGGTCTTGTCGTACGTGATTGCCAGCTGGACGGCGGCGCTGGCATTGCCGGCCGCGTCGATCTGGCGCACCTGCAGCGCGACCTCGCCCTCGCCCAGCACGGCCGCATCGAACACGGCCTGGCCGCTGCCGTCGTTGACGCCGCCGAAGATCCAGGTGGTGCCGTCCGTGCTGTATTCCCAGCCGGTGGCGGGCTGGATGTCGAGGCCCGAGACCAGCACATTGGCGTTGCTGGTGATGCCGTCGTGGGCGTCGCTACCCGTGTCGTCCTGCAATGCGATGTGCGGCGCGTCAGGCGCCTTCGTGTCGAGCGTGAAGTGCACGGTCGTCGTTTCGCTGGCATTGCCGGCGGCATCGACCTGGCGCACGCGGACCGTGTTCTGGCCTTCCTCGAACACCGGCGCGACCTTGGTCCACACCGGCTCGATGTTGCGGGCATTGCCGGCGCCGTTCACCTGGTATTCGAGGTGCGCGCCGGGTTCGATGGCGCCGATCGCGACCGCCTGCAGGTCGCGCACGTGGTGCAGGCCGGTGCCGAAGTGGACGCTGACGGGGTCTTCGTCCACCGTCACCACGGGCGCGGCCGCGTAGCTGTCGTAGACGATGGCCTGGCTGGCCGAGGCGATCGCCTTGCCGGCGGCGGTCACCGCGCGCACGTACACCGTCGTGCCCAGGTCGGCATGGGAATCGATGCCGAACGTGTTCATGCCGACCGGCGTTCCCTGCGTCAGGTCGACGGCGGCGATCGACACGACGTTCTTCGTGCCGACCTTGAGGACGTCGAGCCCGGCAGTCGTCCAGGTGGCGCCATCCAGGCTGTATTCGAAGTGCTCGCCGCGCCCCAGCGTCTTGCCGCTGAAGCTGAACTCGACCTTGGCCTGCGCCACATTGGTCACGTTGTCGACCTGGGCATCGCCTTCGCCCTGCTGGACGCCGAGGAAGGCGATCTTCATGACCGGCGTCGCCGGCGTGGACGGATAGACGACCTCGACCGCCGCCGGCAGGCCGCCCTGGGCCAGCGCCACGACCACGTCCTTCAGGGTCGCGCTGGCCGGCATGACCTTCAGCACCTGGTCCATGCCGCCGCCGCGCAGCAGCGAGTCCAGCGTCACCGGATCGCCAGCGGCCGCCTTGGCGGTATCGGCCAGCGCCAGCGCCAGGTCGGCCGGGCTGCCCCGGCCGCGCGGCGTGTCGAACAGGCCCAGCAGGGTGTTGCCGGTGGCGATCGCTTCCACGACCTTCGGCGTCTTCGTCGCGGTGTCGGCGAACGAGACGGCCGCCTTCACGATGGCGTCGATGTCGGCCGGCGTGGCATCGATGGTCACGGCGCGCACCAGGATGCGCGCCGCCTCGATCGCCGCATAGCCGCTGTAGGCGCTGCCGCCCGCTTCCACCGCCGCCGTGAACGTGTCGGCCGCCTGCAGGCGCAGCGCCGACAGCGTCGCGTCGGTGCCCTGGGCGCCGCCCAGGATCGAGACGGCCACGTCGGCCAGCGCGGCGTGCCCCTGTTCGACCGCGTCGACCCAGTAGGCCAGGCCGGCGGCGTCGGGCGCGCGATTGAACAGTTGCGCGTAGATGTCGGTGATGCGCTCGGCCAGCGTATCGCCGCCGAAGCGCGCCCGGGCTTCGGCCGAGCTGGAGAATGCCGCGGTCAGCGCGCCGAGGTCGCCGTCGGTGGCGGCCAGTTGCGTGGACCAGAACGCCAGGCCGGCGACGTCCGCCGGGCGGCCATAGAAGGCGAGGTAGAAGGAATTGACGACGGAATCGTAGTTGCTGGAAGCGTTCATGAGTATGATTTATTTATTGCAAGTGAAAATTGCTATAAATCAAGGGTATCATCCAAAATACTTTACAGACAGAAAGTTATTGCCGTATTTAAATTGTTTGTCTGTTTTTTCCCACGAAATCATGCTTGTTATTCATGATTTTTCGTCAATTTCGCCGCATCGGGCACCCCGCCGTATTTGCGGCGCATGCGCAGGAACGGTTCCTCGATGCTGTGGTAGCTGAGCGTGGCCAGCGCCCATGTCGCGCCGTAGCTGATGGCCAGCAGCAGCGCCGCATCCGCCACGACCTGTCCGGTCGGGCGCCAGGCGCCGATGTGGCGGAACAGCAGGTCCAGCAGGCCCATGTGCAGCAGGTAGAAGGAAAAGCTGATCTTGCCGCCCTGGCACAGGGCGCGCTCGACGATGGCCGGCAGCGCCGGCCGGAACGCCGCCCAGGCCACGATGAAGGCGGCCCAGCCGGCGCTCTCCGCCATCGACCAGAAGATCCAGAACGCCGACTTCGGCGTCGCCCCGAACGGCGCCAGGCGCTGCATCGCCGCGGTGTCGTAGACCACCAGCGCCGCCGCGCACGCCAGCAGCCACGGCGCATGGCGCTGCAGCCAGGGCTGGTGCGCGCGGTACAGCATCGCCGCCAGCATCCCGATGAGGAACTGGTCGAAGCGGCCGACGAAGGTGCTGAAGTACATCAGCGTGCTGTTCTCGTTGACGCCGTAGGCGGCCAGCTTGAAGAAGGCCATCAGCACCAGCAGCTGGAGCAGGTAGCGCTTGCCGCCTTCGATCGCGAAGCGGGCGAGGAAGGGGAACACCAGGTAGAACAGGAATTCCAGCGAGATGGTCCAGGCCGCGCCCGTGACCGCCGTGCCCGACGTCGGCGCATGGCCGAGGTTGGTGGCGAATACGTACAGCAGGTCCTGCGGCTGGAAGGCATCGCGGCCGATCGACGTCGCCACCAGGAAGATGGCCAGGAACAGCGGCACGATGCGCAGCACGCGGTTGCGCACGAAGTCGCGGTAGACGATGGCCTTCTGCACGAGCGCGATCTGCATGAACAGGAAGCCGGACAGCGTGAAGAACAGGCCGACTCCGGTATGCCCCTGGGTGACCAGCGCGGCCCAGCGGCTGGTCAGCGCGGCGCCGCCGTTGCCGTGGTACTGCAGGTAGAAATGGAACAGGAAGACGAGCGTGGCCGCCAGCCAGCGCAGCTGGTCGAGCCTCGGTTGGTACGCGATATTCAGGGATTTCATCTGGCTGGAGGCGTCACGCCTTGCCGCGCAGCTTGGTGAACGGGCGGAACAGGAATTCGCGCAGGGTCTTCGCTTCGTCGTGCTCGTCGATGCCGGTGTCCGGCCACTCGTCCTTTTGCGGGAAGCGGGCGGTGCGGAACACGATGTCCCACACCGACGTGAACGAGCCGAAGTTGGTGTTCCAGTGCTCGCGCTCGACCGAATGGTGGATGCGGTGGAAGCGGTTGTCCGCCACCACGTAGCGCAGCGGACCCAGGTTCAGCCTGGTATGCGAATGGATGTACTGCCCCTGCACGCCGATCAGGAGCCAGACGATGGCCGGCGCGAAGCCCGGGTCGAGGTGGATCAGCAGGCTCGACGGGATGATCACGAACGGGATGCGCAGGATCTCTTCGGAGAAATGATGGTTGCTGTTCCAGGCGCTCATCTCGCGCAGCGCATGGTGCTCGGCGTGGAAGGCCCACAGGATGCGGTTGCTGTGCTGGGCGCGGTGGAACCAGTAATAAAAGAATTCGCCGACGATGACGGCCACGACGGGCGTGACGATCCAGCCGACCACGTTCAGGATCTTGCTCGACGACTGCGACAGCCCCGCCATGCTCAGCGACACCAGCGGCTGGATGCCGAGGTCGGCCCACAGGGCATTGAACGCCGTCATCGAGGCCACCGTGATCGCGATGTACACGACCCAGAAGAACGCGCCGCGGATACGCGAGGCCATCGAATACTTGTTGTGGCCGATGAGCAGTTCGAGCACGAAGAACAGCATGGAGGCGTACAGGATGCGCCATCCATAGTCGAGTGTGCCGTGCCAGGCCAGTTTCAGGTATTCCATGCTCGTGGGGATCCTTCCGTCGTCGCGCTGAACCGATGTCGAACATGCCAGTTCGCGTCAAATGCAACGATGATAGCCGAAGCTTGGCCGCCGGGATAGGCGCCGGGGCCGTGGGGAGGCTTATAATGTCGGCTGTAAAGCCTTGAACCGACCGTCCCATGCAAGCCACTTCCTATATCAACATCGCCGCCTACAAATTCGTCACGCTGGACAACCTCGAGGAACTGCGTCCGCAGTACCTCGACCAGTGCACCGCGCTGGGCCTCAAGGGCACCGTCCTGCTGACGCCGGAAGGCATCAACATGTTCCTGTCCGGCACCCGTGAACACATCGACCGCTTCCTGGACTGGGTGCGCAGCGACGCGCGCCTGGCCGACCTGGAATGGAAGGAAAGCGTGTCGGCCGAGCAGTCGCACCGCCGCATGCTGGTGCGCATCAAGAAGGAAATCATCACGATGCGCATGCCCCTGATCAAGCCGGAACTGGGCCGCGCGCCGTCCGTGGCACCGCGGACGCTCAAGCGCTGGCTCGACCAGGGCCACGACGACGACGGCGTGCCGGTCGTGATGATGGAAACCCGCAATGCCTTCGAAGTCGACGTCGGCACCTTCGACAACACGCTGGATTACCGCATCGACAAGTTCAGCGAGTTCCCGGACGTCGTGGCCCGGCACAAGGAAGCATTGCAGGGCAAGACGGTGGTGACCTTCTGCACCGGCGGCATCCGCTGCGAAAAGGCCGCGATCCACATGCAGAACATCGGCTACGACCGCGTCTACCAGCTCGACGGGGGCATCCTGAAGTATTTCGAGGAAGTCGGCGGCGACCATTACACGGGCGACTGCTTCGTGTTCGACTACCGTACCGCCCTGAATCCGAAGCTGGAACCGACCGAGTCCACGCAGTGCTTCGCCTGCCGCGCCGTGGTGACGCCGCGCCAGCAGCTGTCGCCGGACTACGTCGTCGGCCAGTCCTGCCCGCATTGCGCGGGCACCGCAGCAGGATGCGCACCCCGTGCGCACCACATGCCGGCGTAACGCAAAGACCTGGTGCGCACGGGGTGCGCACCCTGCCAACCCGGACCGTGCAAGCCGTCCGGGTTTTTTATCGGCCCGGCCGGTTCAGACGATGAGGTCGTGCGCGGCGCTGGTCGGCGTGCCGACGATCTCGGCGATCTTGGCATCGATGACGCCGGGGTCGATGGCGCTGGCGGCGCTCTGCAGGTCGACGATGGAACCGATGAAGGCCTTGGCGATCCCGTTCGCCGTATTGCCCTGGTAGGCGGCCTGCTCGGTCGCGAGGTCCAGGTGGTCGGTGAACGAGGTAGCCACGGCGACGCGGCCGTTGAACACCACCTTGTCGTCGTTCTGGGCGCCGGCGGCCACCTGCGATACCACGTTGTCGATCGTGATCGTGTGGTTGTCCAGCGCCTTGACCCAGAAATCGATACCCGCAGTTTCGCCCGCGCGGCCGAACAGGTTATGGTA
>DAMAFT010000301.1:0-5821 GCA_031995805.1 Massilia sp. | reverse complement strand
CGTGCTCGCCGAGGAGCGCGCGGCGGGCGCCAACTGGAAGCGCCGGCGCGACCGCGCAATGCAGGTAGTGATGGCGCTGTCCGGCCTGCGCGTCGCCGAGGCGATCGGCCTGCTGGTGGACGAGGTCGGGCGCCAGGCCGACGTCGACGGCGCCGTCGTACTGTCGATCACGCCCGAGGCCAAGCACCGCACCAGCTACGAGCACAGCGTGATCCTGCCGGCCATCGGCGTGGCGGAACTGTTCGACTGGCTGAAGGAGCGCGCCGAGCTGGGCATCCCCGGCAACCTGGCCTTCCCCGCCAACATGGACGGCGAGCCGCTGCACAAGGCCACCGTCTACCGCCAGGTGCGCGCCACCTTCCAGCGCGCTGGCATCCCCGCCGCGCACGCGGGCGGGCGCACGCTGCGCAATACCTTCGCCTTCCAGCAACTGCAACAGGGAACGCCCCAGGACGCGCTGACCACGGCGCTGGGCCTGGCGCTGGAGCGCTCGACCGAGGCCTACCGCCACGCGCGCATCCGCCAGGCGCCGGATGCCGTGGCGGCGCCGGCGCAAGCCCCGGCAGACGACGCCGGCAAGGACCCGCAAGACCTGTCCCCAAAGCAGCCATGAAGTCGAGAATTCGGGGTCTGACCCCGGTTTGAAGGGGCGCAAGGGCGGCTTGGACGGGGCTTGACTTGATGCTCTGCGGATGAGCGGCGACGCACTGGCCGGGTTGTAAGTTTCGCGTCAGCTTCGCGCAAGCGTCGCGTAAGGTTTTCGGCGCAGAGTCCCAGTCATAGCCGGTGTCAATATCGGCTATTCGGAGGAACTATAACCACATCCACGGAGACTACAATGGCTATCACACCCGGCATGGCAGCGGGCGGCGGCAAATCGGTGCCGTCCAGCGCTGGAATGACGAAGGAAGAGCGCAAGGTCATCTTTGCCTCGTCGCTAGGCACCGTCTTTGAATGGTATGACTTCTACCTGTACGGCTCGCTCGCAGCCGTGATCGCCAAGCAGTTCTTCATCGGCGACCCGACCACCTCGTTCATCTTCGCCCTGCTGGCGTTCGCCGCCGGCTTCATCGTGCGGCCGTTCGGCGCGCTCGTGTTCGGGCGCCTCGGCGACATGATCGGCCGCAAGTACACCTTCCTCGTCACCATCCTGATCATGGGCGGGTCCACCTTCGTCGTCGGCCTGCTGCCCGGCTATGCGTCGATCGGCATCGCGGCGCCCATCATTCTCGTCACGCTGCGCATCCTGCAGGGCCTGGCCCTGGGCGGCGAGTACGGCGGCGCCGCCACCTACGTGGCCGAGCATGCGCCGGACGGCAAGCGCGGCTTCTTCACGTCGTGGATCCAGACCACCGCCACGCTGGGCCTGTTCCTGTCGCTGCTCGTCATCCTCGGCGTGCGCAGCTCGATGGATACGGAATCGTTCGACGCCTGGGGCTGGCGCATTCCCTTCCTCGTCTCCGTGCTGCTGCTGGCCGTCTCGGTGTGGATCCGCATGTCGATGAACGAGTCGCCGGCGTTCGCCAAGATGAAGGCCGAGGGCAAGACCTCGAAGGCCCCGCTGTCGGAAGCCTTCCTGACCTGGAACAACGGCAAGATCGCCCTGCTGGCTTTGGTCGGCATCGTGATGGGCCAGGCCGTGGTCTGGTACACGGGCCAGTTCTACGCCCTGTTCTTCCTGACCCAGACGCTGAAGATCGACAACGCCACCGCCAACATCCTGCTGGCGATCGCGCTGGCGCTGGCCACGCCGTTCTTCATCGTCTTCGGCGCGCTGTCGGACCGGATCGGCCGCAAGTACATCATCCTGGGCGGCTGCCTGGTCGCCGCGCTGACCTACATCCCGATCTTCAAGGGCATCACCCACTACGGCAACCCCGCGCTGGAAGCGGCCATCGCCAACTCGCCCGTGGTCGTGGTCGCCGACCCGGCGTCCTGCCACTTCCAGTTCAACGCCACCGGCACCAAGAAATTCCCGTCGTCCTGCGACATCGCCACCAGCCAGCTGACGGCCGCCTCGGTCAGCTACTCGCGCCAGGACGCGCCCGCCGGCACCGTCGCCAGCATCAAGGTCGGCGACAAGGTCTACCCGTCCTTCAACGCCACCATGACGCCGGACGGCCTGAACTTCGACAAGGCCAGCAAGGACCGCGAAGCCGCGCTCAAGAAGGACCTGGGCGCCGCGCTGAAGGACGCCGGCTACCCGGCCAAGGCCGACACGGCGCAGATCAACAAGCCGATGCTGGTGCTGCTGCTGTTCGTGCTGGTGCTGTTCGTGACAATGGTGTACGGCCCGGTGGCGGCGATGCTGGTCGAGATGTTCCCGACCCGCATCCGCTACACCTCGATGTCCCTGCCCTACCACATCGGCAACGGCTGGTTCGGCGGCCTGCTGCCGACCACCTCGTTCGCGCTGGTGGCGGCCAACGGCGACATCTATTACGGCCTGTGGTATCCGATCGTGATCGCGCTGGCCACCGTGGTCATCGGCACGCTGTTCGTGCGGGAGACCAAGGACAACGATATCTACGCGGCGGATTGACGGTACGCGCCGTCAGCAGCAGGAAGGCCGCCGTCGCCGGCGGCCTTTTTCGTCCGGGACCGACCCGCTCTTCACTCGGCCGGCACGGCCGCCCCCGTCCACGCGCGCATGCGCAGCGCCGACCACGCCGTCAACGCGGCGCCGACGGCCAGCACCAGCCGCGTGTCGACCAGCGTCAGCACCGCGCCGGCCGCCGCCATCAGGATGTTCGCCAGGCAGAAGGTCGTCGACAGCAGGCCCATCACGGCGCCCTGCCCGTGGCCGCCGAAGCGGTCCGCGGCCCACGCCTGCACCGTGGCGTTGTAGAAGGCGTGCGGCAGGCCGAAGGCCATGATGCCCACCAGCCCGATCCACAGCGAGCCCAGTCCCAGCGAGCCGATCGCCAGCGCCACCGCGCAGGCCAGCCAGGCCGCCCGCCGCATCGGATCGGTGCGGCTCGCGCGGCCGGCGAACAGGGCGGCGAAGGTCATCAGGCCGCACATGCCGACGTTCACCAGGGCGATGGCGCGGGTGTCGTAGCGCCCCACCTCGACCAGCCACAGCGGATAGAACTCGTAGAACGCCGTGACGCCGCAGGTATACGCCAGCTGCACGCCGAACAGCGCGCGCAGGCCGTCGTGGCGCAGCAGGTTGAACGCATGGCGCTCGCGCGCGACGTGCCACCACGTCGGTCCGGCCGCGCGCGGCCGGCGCTCCAGCGCGATCCACACCAGGCCGGCGCCCAGCAGCAGCGCCCCGGCGGCGATGTGGAACGGCACGCCGATGCCGAAGCCGACCGTGAAGCCGGCCAGCAGCGGCCCCACGAGCCAGCCCAGGTGCAGCGCGCCGTTCAGCCACGACATCGCGTGGTTGCGGATCGGGCCCTGCAGGCGCTCGGCCAGCATCGCGCGCACGATGGCGCTCTGGCCCTCGAGCAGGCCGGTGCCGAAGCGCGCCAGCAGGAACAGCGGATAGGAACGGCTGGCCAGCGCCCAGGCCGACAGCACGTGGCCGAGCGCAGCCCCGGCCGCCGTCAGCAGCAGCAAGGGCCGGCGGCCGTAGCGGTCCGACAGCGAGCCGAGCACCGCGGTGCCGAGCAGCAGGCCGACCGGATTGACCATCAGCGCGACGGCGAACAGCAGCTTGGGCGGCAGGCCCAGGAAGTTTGTCAGGCTGTCCGGCGCGCCCTGCACGAACAGCGGCGGCAGGATCGGGTAAGGGAGCGACGCGCCGGTGGTGGACAGGAGTCCGAGCAGGCAGGCGGTGGCGATCAGCAGGGCGTTCTTGGCGTTCGACATGGGGGCATGGCAGGACGGGATACCCGAGCCTAGCACGCCGCCCGCCCTGAACGCATCAGGGGCATTGCGCCCTCAGCCGTTGAACCCCTTCCCCTCCTGCGCCAGCCGCACCAGCAGCGGCGCCGCCTCCCACGCCTCGCCATGGTAGCCCTGGGCGAAGCGCCGGATCGCCGCCAGTACCTGCGGCAAGCCCACGGTGTCGGCGTAGAACATCGGCCCGCCGCGGAACAGCGGGAAGCCGTAGCCGGCCAGGTATACCATGTCGATGTCCGACGCGCGCAGGGCGATGCCCTGTTCCAGGATGCGCGCGCCCTCGTTGACCAGCGCATACACGAGGCGCTCGACGATCTCCTCGTCGCCGATGGCACGCCGCGCGATGCCCAGCTCCGCCGAATGGCGCACCACCAGCGCGTCGACCAGCGCGGACGGTCGCGCCGTGCGCTCGCCCGCGGCGTAGTCGTACCAGCCGGCGCCCGTCTTCTGGCCGAAGCGGCCCTGCTCGCACAGCAGGTCGGCGGTCCGCGAATAGCGCATGCCGGGCTGCTGGGCGGCGCGGCGCTTGCGGATCGCCCAGCCGATGTCGTTGCCGGCCAGGTCGGCCATCCGGAACGGCCCCATCGCGAAGCCGAAGGCCTCGATGGCGCGGTCGACCTGCGCCGGCAGCGCGCCCTCGTCGAGCAGGAAGCCGGCCTGGCGCACGTACTGCTCGATCATGCGGTTGCCGATGAACCCGTCGCACACGCCCGCCACCACGCCGGTCTTGCGCAGCGTTTTCGCCAGCGCCAGCGCCGTCGCCAGCACGTCCGGCGCGGTGGCCTTGCCGCGCACGATTTCCAGCAGCTTCATCACGTTGGCGGGGCTGAAGAAGTGCAATCCGACCACGTCCTGCGGGCGCGCCGTGAAGGCGGCGATGCGGTCGACGTCCAGCGTCGACGTGTTCGACGCCAGGATCGCGCCCGGCTTCATGACGGCGTCGAGCTTGCGGAACACGGATTCCTTGACGTCCATGTCCTCGAACACCGCCTCGACGACCAGGTCGGCGTCCGCGATGGCCACAGCGTCCAGCGTGCCCGCGACCAGCGCCAGGCGCTGCTCCAGCTGCGCCGGCGCCAGGCGCCCCTTGGCCAGCGCGCGCTCGTGGTTCTTGCGGATCGCCGCAAGGCCCTGGTCGAGGGCCGCCTGCGTCGTCTCCAGCAGCGTGACCGGGATGCCGGCATCGGCGAACGCCGTCGCGATGCCCGCGCCCATCGTGCCCGCGCCGACGACGGCGGCCGCGGCGACGGGACGCACCGGCGTATCGGCCGCCAGGCCGGGCACCTTGCCGGCCGCGCGCTCGGCGAAGAACGCGTGGCGCAGCGCCTTGGATTCCGTGGTGGTGGTCAGGTGCAGGAAGCACTCGCGCTCGAACTTCAGGCCATCCTCGAACGGCTTCTCGACCGCGGCGGCCACGGCCTCCACGCAGGCCGGCGGCGCCGGGAACGGTCCCGCCCCGGCCTTCACGCGGGCACGCGCGGCCGCCAGGAAGACGGCAGGGTCCGGATGGGCGACGGCCAGGTCGCGCACCTTCGGCAACGGCCGGCGCGCGGCGATCTCGCGGGCGAAGGCGACGGCGCCGTCGACCAGGCCGCTGCCGGCCGGCAGCAGCGCATCGAACAGCAACGTGCCCGCCAGCGTCTCGGACAATGCCGGCTTGCCCGACACGATCATGTCGAGCGCCATCTCCAGGCCCAGCACGCGCGGCAGGCGCTGGGTGCCGCCGGCGCCCGGCAGCAGGCCCAGCTTGACTTCCGGCAGCGCGATCTGCGCCCCCGGCAGCGCCACGCGGTAGTGCGCGCCCAGCGCCAGCTCCAGGCCGCCGCCCATGCAGACGGCGTGGATCGCCGCCACGACGGGCTTCGGCGCATCTTCCACGGTGCGGATCAGGGTGTGCAGCGTCGGCTCGGTGAGCGCCTTGGGCGAATTGAATTCGCGGATGTCGGCGCCGCCCGAGAAGGCCTTGCCG
>DAMAFT010000300.1:0-5831 GCA_031995805.1 Massilia sp. | reverse complement strand
ACTTTTTGGCGCGCATGGGGGATTGTACTGTGGCGCGGCGGCGAGAAAGTGGACGCGCCCGGACCGTCGTCCCCGCCTGCGCGGGGACGACGGCCAGGAAGGATGGCTCAGTCGACAGCCGCCATCTTCATTTCCGCATCGTGATGGCGCTGCTGCTCTTCCATCACCAGCATGCCGAGCTCGCGCTTGAGGGCGTTGAACTCGGGCGCGGCCGGGTCGCGCAGGCGCGGCAGGTCGACCAGCAGGTCGCGCTTGACCGTGCCCGGGCGGTAGGTCATGACGACGATGCGGTCGGCCAGGTAGATCGCTTCCTCGATGCTGTGGGTGACGAAGATGATGGTCTTCTTCAGCTCGGCCCAGATGCGCAGCAGCTCGTCCTGCAGGTTGCGCCGGGTGAGGGCGTCGAGCGCGCCGAACGGCTCGTCCATCAGCATGATCGGCGAGTCCAGCGCCAGCACCCGGGCGATCGCCACGCGCTGGCGCATGCCGCCCGACAGGTCCTTCGGGTAGCGCGTGCGGAAGTCGGACAGCGACAGCATGGCCAGCAGCTTGTCGACGGTGGCGTCGATCTGCGCCTTGGACTGGCCCTTGACTTCCAGGCCGAAGGCGATGTTCTTCTCGACCGTCATCCACGGGAACAGCGCGTATTCCTGGAATACCATGCCGCGGTCCGGGCCCGGCCCGGTGACGGCTTTCCCGTCGGCCGTGATGGCGCCGGTGGACGGCAGCGAGAAGCCGGCGATGGCGTTCAGCAGCGTCGACTTGCCGCAGCCGGAAGGGCCCAGCAGGCAGACGAACTGGCCGTGCGGGATTTCCAGGTCGATGTCCTTCAGGGCGACCACTTCGCGTTCGTCGGTCTTGAACACCTTGTTGACGCCCTTGACGTCGATGTGCGTGTCTTTGTTCGTCACGTCAGTTCTCCAGGCCGCGGTGCCAGCGCAGCAGGTGGTTGTTCAGGCGGTTCATGCCGATGTCGATCAGGAGGCCCAGGATGCCGATGCTGATCATGCCGGCGATGATCTTGTCGGACCAGAAGTACTCGCGCGCCTCGAGGATGCGGAAGCCCAGGCCGTTGTTCACGGCGATCATCTCGGACACGATGACGACGATGAAGGCGGTGCCGATGCCGATGCGCACGCCCGACAGGATATACGGGACGGCGGCCGGCAGCATCACGCGCACGAACATCGTGGTCTGCGACACGCCCAGGTTGCGGGCGGCGCGGATGTAGATGCCGTCGACCTGGCGCACGCCGGCGATGGTGTTCATCAGCACCGGGAAGAAGGCGCCCAGCGCGATCAGGAACACGGCCGGCGCATTGCCCAGGCCGAACCACAGGATCGACAGCGGGATGTAGGCGATCGGCGGGATCGGGCGCAGCACCTGCATCAGCGGGTTGAACCAGGCGTAGGCGCGGCGGCTGGCGCCCATCAGGAGGCCCAGCGGCAGCGCCAGGCCGGCGCCGACGGCGAAGCCGACCAGCACGCGGTACATGCTGCCCACGGTGTCCATCCACAGTTCGCCCGACACGGCCCAGGCCAGCCAGGACTGGCCGGGCTCGCGCGCCTGCAGCGGCAGCGCGTACTCGACGAACTTCTCCGCCACCGCCAGCGGCGATGGCAGCACCTGCGGGTTGATCCAGCCGAGCGTGGCCGACGCCTGCCACAGCGCGATCACGACGATGGGCACGATCGCGCCCACGGCGATTTCTCGCCAGTTGGTTTTGCTCATTTCAGGTCTCGCTCGTGGTCCGGCTTACTTGATGCCCAGGTTCTTCTTGGCGTCTTCCAGCAGGTCGGTCTTGACCCACTCGGTCGCCACCGGCGGCTTGCGCATCTTGCCGACGCCGGTCTTGTTCATCACGTCGGTGGTGATCTGGATGTGTTCGGCCGTGACGTCGTAGGTGTACGGCGAGTTGCCGATCGCATCCTTGAAATCGTCCGACGTGATCTGGTTCTTGAACACCGATTCGCGCACGTACTTGTCGGCCACGGCCGGGGTGTCGATGAAGGTCTTGGTCGCCTGCACGAAGCAGTTCATGAACTTGGCGGCGGTGGCGCGCTTCTCCTTATAGAACTTCTCGCTCATGACCATGGTGCGCACCGGCTCGCCGATCGGGGTGTCGTACGGCTTGATGATCTCGACGCCGTAGCCCTTGTTGATGGCCTGCGAGGACTGCGGTTCCGACTGCATGATCGCGTCCAGGTTCTTGCCCAGCAGCGCCTGGTTCAGGTCGGCGAACGCCAGCAGCACCAGCTGCACGTCCTTGCCCGGCTGCTCGGACCAGGTCAGGCCGGCCTTGCTCAGCTCGGCGGCCAGCAGCACCTCGTGGATGCCGCCGCGGGTCACGCCGACCTTCTTGCCCTTCAGGTCCTTGACCGACTTGATGTTCGCGTCCGGACGCGCGACCAGGCGCGCGCCGCCCTTGGCGAAGCCGGCCACCACATAGATCGGAGCGCCGTTGGCGCGGCCCTGGATCGCCGCTTCCGACGCTGTGGCGCCGACGTCCAGTTCGCCGGCCAGGATCGCCTGCATGACGTCCGGGCCCTTGGCGAACACGTGTTCCTCGACCTTCAGGCCGCACTTCGGTGCGATTTCCTTGATGTACGAGACGGCGCCGTAGTGGGCGAACTTCAGGTTGCCGAGGCGGACCACTTCCTGGGCGCCGGCGTTGGCGCCGGCGAACGTGGCGGCGACGGCCAGGGTGATCGAGAGGATGTGCGGGAAGCGTTTCATGCGGTGTCTCCGGGTTGGTTATCGTGTTCGTGGTATTAGCAGCTTCCGTGCCAAGCAGGCGTTGCGGGGCAAGTTGCTGATTCGATTCATTTATTGCGGCGCATCAAAAAATTCCGCATCATGTGGCGTGCGGAAAGCCGGAAGGGATTGTGCGGCTTTCCGCCGCCGTCATGCCCCACAAGCCCGGCTGCGCGCCGGCAGCGTTTCCCGTTCGCGCAGCTGCTGCGTCATGGCGTCGCCGGCCACCAGCTTCCTGGTGTCGGTGAACGGGCCGTCGGCGACGGTGCGCCTGTCGCCGTCGTAGGCGATGCGCGCGCCCCTGGCGCTGGGATGCATGCCGTCGGCGGCCAGCAGCACCCCGGCCAGCGCGAGCTCCTCGTTGAACCTGCCCATGTCGGCCATCAGCTTTCGCTGGGCATCCGGCCCGCTTCCGAGGCCGCGCTGGCCTTGACGAGGACGATGAACTTCATGGCTGGCCCTGCGCGCCTGCGCCCGGCATTTCCCGGGCCATCGCTTCCTGGATCTGTGCGGATGTCAGTTCGCGCACATGGGTCGCGATCGACCAGCGGTGGCCGAACGGATCGACGAGCTGGCCGTAGCGGTCGCCCCAGAACGTGTCGGCCAGCGGCATCACCGGCGTGGCGCCGGCTTCCAGCGCCTGCGCCCAGAGCGCGTCGGCGTCGGGGACGTAGAGGTGGATGACCACCGTCGAGCCGCCCAGGGCCTTCGGCCCGCGGCTGCCGTAGTCGGGAAAATCGTCGGCCAGCATGATGCGCGAGTCGCCGATGCGCATCTCGGCGTGCATGATCTTGCCGCCGGGGCCCGGCATGCGGCCGATCTCGACGGCGCCGAAGGCTTGCACATAGAACGCCAGCGCCTCGGCCGCGCCTTCGCACACGAGGTGCGGGGTGACGGTACGGAATCCTGCGGGGATGGGATCGACTGCCTCGGTCATGACGGATCTCCTGTGGTGATGGATGACATGGGTGCTGCTGTCGCTACGACGGGCGGCCATCCCGGGTTTCGGCACCGGATGGAAACATTTTTTCCGCCGCGCGGATAAGGTATGCCGGCGGGCGGCGGAAGTCGAGATAAATGTGTTTATTTTGCAATGCTGGCAATGTCGTCGACGTCCGCCGGGCATCGGCCGCCGGCCGGCGCCGCGCCGGCGGCGAAGGCGCGCACGTGGCGCACGAAGCAGCCGGGCGCCGTCCACAGGATGAAATGCGGGGCGTCGACCACGTCCACCATGGCCGCCGGTCCGTGCCCGGACAGCAGCGCCAGGTGGGCCCGTGCGCCGTCGTGGTGGGTCTTCGGGTCGAGCGTGCCGTGCAGGACCAGCGTGGGCGGGAGCCGCTCGGGCAGGGCGCCGAAGTGGCCGTCGCGGGCATAGCGCGGCAGCGTCGACCCGGCCAGCAGCGCCGGCAACGGGCTGCGCATCAGCAGCGGCGCTTCCTCGTCGCGGACCTGGGCCGGGGTGCGGCCCGGCCGCAAATCGTTTTCTGACATGCTGACGATGCCGGTCAGCGGCAGCGACGGCGGCGTCTGCGGATAGTCGCCCAGCTGCGCGCGGATGGCGGGCAGGGCCGCCAGCACGGCCTGCAGTTCATCGCCGCGGCCGCGCGCCAGGTCCGCCAGCAGCCGGGGGATGCGCGCGCGCAGCGCTGGCATGTCGAGCAGGGCGCCGAGGAACTGGCGCAAGTCCTGGCCCGGCACCCGGGCGAGCAGGGCGGGATCGAGATCGTCCGCCAGGCGGCGCAGGACGGCGGCGGCCGGCGCGCCCAGCATGGCGGCGCAGCCCGGGTCGGCATCGCAGCGCGCCAGCACCCGGCGGCCGACGGCGTCGACGACGTGCGAACGCCGGCTCAGGTCCCAGCGTGCGTCGGTCTCGGGCGGCACCAGCGAATCGAGCACGACGCCGGCCACGCGCGGCCGGCCCAGCTGCAGCGTGCGCAGCACCAGCTGGGTGCCGTAGGACACGCCGTACAGGTAGACGGGTTTGCCGTCCTGTTCCTGCGCGACCAGCCGGGCCAGGTCATGCGCCGCATCGGTGATGGTGTAGGGCAGCGCGCTTTCCGGGTGGGCGGCCAGCGCGCCGAGGCAGCTGCCCCATTCGGCGCCGGCCAGCGCCGTGCCGCCCGGGCTGTCCGGCGCCTCTTCGGCGGGACAGAGGCGGCTCGACTGGCCGGTGCCGCGGTGGTCGGGAATGACGATGTCGAAGCCGGGGAAGGCGCGCCGCAGCACGCCGACGAAGGGATACAGCGCGGCGCCCGATTCGCCGGGGCCGCCGGCGATGGCCCAGACGCTGCCCCGGCGCGGGCCAGTCGCGGGGAACTTGCGCACGAACAGCGTCAGCTGGCCGGCATCGGCAGCGGCCTCGTGGCGGGCGGGGACGGCGGCGCGGGCGCACACGCTGCCGTCCAGGCCCGGGTAGGCGGCCGCATCGGTGCAGGGCCGGAAGTCGAGGGCGGACGCCGGCGGCATCCACCCCAGCAGCAGGACCAGCAATCGTGCCGGCTTGCGCAGAACAGGAATCATGGTTTTCCTCGCGGTGGTCGAATACGGCGAGTATTGCCAGGAGGACAGCATTGTGGGCATGCGGCGCGACGAATCGCGTGACGGCGACGACGGAGCGCGCCTGCGCGGCATGAACCGCCGGCGGGCCGCGCGGATTTATTATCAAAAAGGCTCTTGAAACCCTTTTCTGTATCCCAATATTGGCCCGGTCTGTTCAACCCTGATTTCCAACGAGGACACAAGATGGCTGTTGCCGAAAAAGAAACCCTTGGCTTCCAAGCAGAAGTAAAGCAGTTGCTGCAGTTGATGATCCATTCCTTGTATTCGAACAAGGAAATTTTCCTGCGCGAGCTGGTCTCGAACGCCTCCGATGCCGCCGACAAGCTGCGTTTCGAGGCGATCAACAACGACGCCCTGTACGGCAACGACCATGAACTGCAGATCAAGGTCCTGTTCGACAAGGAAGCGAAGACCGTCACCATTTCCGACAACGGCATCGGCATGAGCCGCGACGAAGCCGTGTCGCACCTGGGCACCATCGCCAAGTCGGGCACCAAGGAATTCTTCAGCCGCCTGTC